>DATFRC010000082.1:0-3837 GCA_035263725.1 Jatrophihabitantaceae bacterium
GTGCTGCTGATCGTTGTCGGAGTACTCCCGGCATGGCAGGCCCCGGCAACACATGCAGCCAGCCTGCAGAAGCTGTCAGGCTACGGAGCCGACAGCTGTACTGCACCGAGCCTCAGCCAGATGAGAGCGTTCTGGAACAACACCCCGTTCTCGTACTGGGGGATCTACATCGGCGGCAGCGACCGCGGGTGCGCGCAGCCGAACCTGACGACGTCGTGGGTCAACAGCGTGATCGCGATGGGATGGGACCTGTTGCCGATCTGGGTCGGCCGGCAGAACCCGTGCACGGCCGGGCAGGCGTCCTACTTCAGCCGCAACACCACCACGGCATACACGCAGGGCAAGGCTGAGGCGCACGCCGCCTACCAGGCGTGGATCAAGCTGCAAAACAACCCGAGTGTGCCTATCGACCTCGACCTGGAGGCACCGGCGACGGACACGGTGACGTGCCGCGCCGCGACGAAGGCGTTCGTCGAAGGATGGGTCGAGCAGCTGCACGTGGCACCAGCACAGACAGCAGGGGTGTACACCTCGACCTGCGCCGGCTATCTCTCCGACTTCGCGCAGATCAAGCACCCGCCCGACTTCGCCGACGGCGCGCAGTGGGACGGCAACCCGTCAACCGGGTCGTTCAAGTGTGTGTCCAGCACGTTCTGGGTCTACGTGCAGCGGCACAAGCAGTACCTTGGCGCGCACAACGAGACCGAGAACGGCGTGACGCTGAACATCGACAGCCGGTGCGCGTACGGGCCGGTCTATGGCGCGGCGACCCAGGTGAGTTCGAGCTCGCCATGTCATTGAGAATCCTCGCCATCGGCGGCGTCGTCGTCACGACGCTCGTCGGGTGTGCTGCCGCCCAGCCCAGGTCGGACACGGCGCCACTGCCCGCAGGTACCGCGATCAGCGCGTCCGGCGTGACCGGCCTCCACAACGGCCGGCCGGTGGTCTATGCCCTCGCCGGCAGCCGCTGGACGCTCGTGCCGCTACCGCATCTGCCCGCAGCCGGTGCGAGCGTGGCCGGCCACGGGGCGAGCATCTACGCCGCCCAGGTGGGGGCAGGCGGGGTCACCCTGGACTCCACGCACGACGGCGGGCGCAGCTGGCAGCAGCGCTGGGTTGCCACCAACTCGGACGTCGCCGGCGTCCAGCTGGCCCTCAGCGCCGACGGCTCGAAGCTCGCGATGATGCTTGACCGCTCGAGCTCAACCGGTGCCGTCGGCCAGGCGAACATCCTGGTGGGCCAGGCGTCGGGCGGCGCTCTCGCCGCACACCCGGCGCCGGCCGCGGGCCAGATCGCCTGGTGGCACGGGCGGCTGGCCGTGAGCGGCGGGGCGCTCTCCTCGCGGCTGTATCTGGGGGACGCGACAGCCACCGCATGGCAGCCGGTGCCGATATCCGGGCAGGTGGCACCGCTTCGCAACATCGATCCGGCAACGCCGAGTGTCGGCGCACCGGCGACGCTGCCCGACGGCGCGCTGCTGGTGCCGGTGACCAATCACGCCGGCACGCCGAGCGTCGACCTGCTCACCACGACGAACGGCGGCGCATTCAGCTCGCTCGGCCAGATACCGCTCAGCGGCGAGCTCGGCGCGGGAACGAGCGCGCCGGTCAGCGTGGTACCTGGTGCCGACACGGTCGTCTCCGACCCGAACACGCTCCGCTTCACCGTCGTGAGCAGTTCCGGCGAGCACAGCTTCACCCCCAAGGGGCTGCCTGTGCCACCGTCCACGTTGAGCTTCGCCACGCGGCAGCTGGGACTAGCGCAGGTCGACACTGCCGCTTGCGCCCAGGGCAAAGCCGGCTGCGCGGTCGGTACCGACGTTTACGCCACTAGCGACGGAGGAGCCACCTGGCAACCTGCGCCCTGACCACCCTCGACAAGCTGAAGCGCCTGGCCGGGTCGGAGTCCGGAGCCGGGGTGTGGATCAACGACGTCACTTCGGAGGTGGCGGCCGGCAGGCTGCGCGAGGAGACCTAGAGCCCGCAGAATGTGCTGGTGCACGAGACACTGGTGTTGGTGGGCCTGGCCATCACGGTCACGGTCGTGGCCGGCGCATCGCGTCGGTTCGGCTGGCCCGCGCCGGTGCTGCTGGTGGCCGCAGGCGTAGTCGCGTCCTACCTGCCCGGGGTCCCCCGCATAGAGATCAACCCGGATGTAATCCTCATCGGGCTGCTTCCGCCGCTGCTGTACGCGGCCGCGATTCGCACCTCGCTCGTCGACTTCAAGGCCAACCGGCAGAGCATCGTGTTGCTGTCAGTGGGACTGGTCGGCTTCACCATGACGATCGTCGGGCTCGTTGCGTGGTGGGTTGTGCCGGCCGTGTCGCTGGCCGCCGCCTTCGCGCTGGGTGCGGTGGTGGCCCCGACGGATGCCGTTGCCGCCACCAGCATTGCCCGCCGAGTGGGCATGCCGCGGCGCATCGTGTCCATCCTGGAAGGCGAGAGCCTCGTCAACGACGGCACCGCCCTCGTGGCGCTCAATACGGCGATCGCCGCGATCACCGGAACGGTAGTCACCGGCAGGGTCGGCCTGGACTTCCTGATCGCCGCGGGCGGCGGCGTGGCGATCGGGCTGGTGGCGGCGGAAGTGCTGTCCCAAATCCGCAAGCACATCCGGGATCCGGTGCTGGACACGTCGCTGTCATTCGTGGCGCCCTACATCGCGTTCGTGCCCGCTCAGGCCGCGCACGCGTCCGGCGCCGTGGCGGTGGTCGTCACCGGGCTGATGCTGGGGCACCGCGCGCCCGTATTGCAGACGGCGGCGTCGCGGATCGCCGAGACCACGAACTGGCGCACGGTGCAGTTCCTGCTGGAGAACGCCGTCTTCATGCTGATCGGCTTGCAGTTGCGCGGCATTCTCGACGACGTCCACGACACCTCGCGCGCCGTGTGGAGCTGCCTTGCCGTGCTGGCCGCCACAATCGTCGCCCGCGTCACGTGGGTTTTCGGCGTCGCCGGGATCTACAAGGTGGTCGCGCCGGCGCAGGCGTGGTCGTGGCGTGCCGCGGCGGTGGTGTCCTGGGCCGGCATGCGCGGTGTCGTCACGCTCGCCGCGGCATTCCTGCTGCCGCCGGAGACGCCGGCGCGCGATCTGCTGCGGCTGATCGCGTTTGCTGTGGTGGCCGGCTCCCTGCTCCAGAGCTTGACGCTGCCGTGGTTGATCCGCCGGCTGGGCCTGCGCGGTCCGAGCACGGCGGAGGACGCGTTGCAGTACGCCGCGCTGATCACCAACGCGTCCCGGGCAGGCGTTGCGCGGCTGGAGGAGGTGCGCGCCCCGGACGATCCGCCCGAGGTGCTGGAGCAGTTACGCAACCGGACCAACAAGCGGGCCAACACCGCGTGGGAACGACTGGGCCGGCCGGTCAGCGAGCTGGAGCCGCCGTCGGCCGCGTACCGGCGGCTACGCATGCAGATGCTGGATGCCGAGCGAGGCTCCATCCTGCGGGCGCGCGACGCCGGCGAGGTGCCGGACGACGTGCTGCGGGCGGCGTTGGCCGCCGTCGACGTGGAGGAATCGACGTTGGACCGCATCCAGGACGCCGAGGTGCGCGTGGACGACGAGCTCATGGCTCCGCCGGAGGCCGGCGAATGCGAGCACCTGCGCGATGCGCCGCACGTCGCCGTGGCCCGCACCCCTGAGGGCTGTGAGGAGTGCCTGCGCGACGGCATGTCGTGGGTGCATTTGCGCCTCTGCCTGTCCTGCGGGCACGTCGGCTGTTGCGACTCGTCGATCGGCAACCATGCGGCGAAGCACTTCGCTGATCTGGGCCACCCGGTGATGCGCAGCATCGAACCCGGCGAGGCCTGGCGCTGGTGCTACATCGACGAACGCCTGGG
>DATFRC010000083.1:0-8920 GCA_035263725.1 Jatrophihabitantaceae bacterium
GGCCAGCTGGTCCTGCATCTCGGCACGGGTGACCAGGAACTTGTCCTCAGTCGGCAGTGCCTGGGTGTAGCCGAGGGCACGGCCACGCGGGATGATCGTCACCTTGTGCACCGGGTCGAGGTTCGGCATCGCCCACGCCGCCAACGCGTGGCCGGCTTCGTGATAGGCGGTGACCCGCTTCTCCTTGTCGCTCATCGCGCGGGTCTTGCGCTCGGGGCCGGCGATGACCCGGTCGATGGCCTCTTCCAGCGCCTTGTTGTCGATCAGCCGGCCGCCGGAACGCGCGGTCAGCAGCGCCGCCTCGTTGATCACGTTGGCCAGGTCGGCACCGGTGAAGCCGGGCGTGCGGCGTGCGATGACAGACAGGTCGACGTCCGTGGCGAAGGGCTTCCCCTTGGCGTGTACGGCAAGCACGGCCTTGCGTCCCTCGACATCCGGTGGCGACACCGCGACCTGCCGGTCGAACCGTCCGGGACGCAGCAGCGCCGGGTCGAGGATGTCCGGCCGGTTGGTCGCCGCGATGAGGATTACGCCGCCCTTGACGTCGAATCCGTCCATTTCGACGAGCAGCTGGTTCAGCGTCTGCTCGCGCTCGTCGTGGCCGCCGCCGAGGCCGGCGCCGCGATGCCGGCCTACCGCGTCGATTTCGTCCACGAAGATGATCGCAGGGGCGTTCGCTTTGGCCTGCTCGAAGAGGTCGCGTACCCGGGACGCGCCGACGCCGACGAACATCTCGACGAAGTCCGACCCGGAGATCGAGTAGAACGGCACTCCCGCCTCACCGGCCACCGCTCGGGCGAGCAGCGTCTTGCCGGTACCCGGCGGGCCGAAGAGCAGCACGCCCTTCGGGATCTTGGCGCCCAGCGCCTGGTAGCGGGCCGGGTTCTGCAGGAAGTCCTTGATCTCCTGCAGCTCCTCGATCGCCTCGTCTTCACCGGCGACATCGGCGAACGTCGTCTTGGGGGTGTCCTTGCTGACGAGCTTGGCCTTGCTGCGGCCGAAGCTCATGACGCGGTTGCCGCCGCCCTGCACCTGGCTCATCACGAAGAACAGCACGCCGACGATCAGCAGGATCGGCAGCAGGCTGACCAGCAACGACAGCCACGTGTTGCTCTTGGTGACCTTGGTCGTGAACGACCGGCCGGTGTCGGCGCCGGTCTGCGCGGTCAGCTTGTTGAAGATCGTGCTGCTGGCATCCGCCGGGAACGACGTGCTGATCTTCTTCTTGCCGTCGACCGGGTTCTTCAGGTCGATCTGGAGCTGCTGCTCCTTGTCACGAATCGTGGCGGTGGTGAAGTTGCCGCTGTCGATCTGCGCGTATGCCACAGACGTGTTGACCGACTTGTAGTCGCTGCCGCCGGAGACGACGGACGGCAAAACGAAGATGGCGAAAACGATCACGATGGCCCATAGCCACCACGATCGGAACAAACGCCTACGATCCATGTGTCACCGCTCGACGGGTTGCGTCGCGCGCTCCTTCTGCTCGGGTGCGAGGAACTCTCGCCCAAAACTCTCTACGGACGGTACACGGCACACTGCTGCGCCGGGCAGTCACAGGTAGAACGCGGCGCGGCTTCGCCGCGTTCCGAGGACCGCCGCCTGACATCGGGCAGTTGTCCGTGTGTTGCGGTGCTACCACAACGCGACACACGGACAGCTAATCAAGTACGGCGGTACACCGACGGCTTCAGGCGCCCGATGTAAGGCAGGTTACGGTAGCGCTCGGCGTAGTCGAGGCCGTAGCCGACGACGAACTCGTTCGGGATGTCGAAACCGAGATACTTGACTCGAACGTCGACCTTGACGGCTTCCGGCTTACGCAGCAGTGCCACCACCTCGATCGAGGCCGGATTGCGGCTGGCCAGGTTACGCATCAGCCACGACAGGGTCAGCCCCGAGTCGATAATGTCCTCCACGATCAGGACGTGCTCGCCGGCGATGTCGCGGTCGAGGTCCTTGAGGATGCGGACGACCCCCGAACTGGTCGTCGAGCTGCCGTAGGAGCTCACCGCCATGAACTCCATCGTCGAGGGACGCTCGAGGGCGAGCGCCAGGTCGGACAGGAACATCGCGGCGCCCTTGAGCACGCCCACGAGCAGCGGTTCACGGTCTGCGTAGTCGGCATCGATGACCTTGGCCAGCTCCGCAGTTTTCTCGGCGATCTGGTCGGCGGTGACGATGACGGCCTCGATGTCGTCGTCGAGCACGGACGGCATGCGTCACTCCTTCGCGGATCTGCGGCGCATGCACAGCCTGCCAGACGCACGGACGACCTCGAACCCGCCCGGTATGTCTATCGGGCCCTGGCCGTGCCATGTGGTGATCAGCGCGTCCAGTTCCGCGGTGCGCTCGGCACTCAGCGGCTCGGCGGCGTGGACCCGGACCCAGGCGCGCAGCACACGGGTGCGGATCGCCCGCGGCAGCTGCGCCAGCTCGGCGATCGGCAGTTCGCCGCCGGGCCGATGTGCGGCCGCCAGTTCGTCCAGGGCATCGAGGTCCTCTTGGACGAGCGCCGCGGTGCGGGCCAGCGCCTCGGCGACACCGCCGTGGAGCACGTCGTCGAGCAATGGCAACACCTCTTGGCGCAGCCGCACCCGCTGGTAGGCAGGATCGACGTTGTGCGGGTCTTGCCACGGGGTGAGGCCCAGGGCAGCGCATGCGGCATGCGTGGTGGTGCGCCGCACCCCCAGGAATGGCCGGCGGTATCGGCCGTCGAGCGGACGCATGCCGGCGATCGAGCGGGGCCCCGAGCCCCTTCCCAGCCCGAGCAGCACGGTCTCGGCCTGGTCGTCGAGCGTGTGCCCCAGCAGCACATCCGCGTCCAGGGCGGCAGCCACGCGATCGAGCGCACCGTACCGGGCAGTACGGGCGGCCGCCTCCGGCCCACCGGCCCGGCCCACCCGGACCCTGATCAGCTCCACCGGGTCGAAGCCCAGGTCATAGCCCAACTGCGCCACGGCCCGCGCCTGCGCCTCCGACCCGGGCTGCAGGCCGTGATCGACGGTGACGAGCCCTGCGTTCACGCCGGCGCGCGGCGCCTCGAAGGCGGCCGCCGCGGCCAGGGCCAGCGAGTCGGCGCCACCGGAGCAGGCGATGATGACGACGCCGCTCCTCGGCAGGGCAGCCCGCACCGCGCGGCGCACCGCGGCGACAGCCGGCGCAGGGCCCATCTCAGCTGTGGATGCGCGCGAGCCAGGCGTCCGGGGCGCGGATCTCGTCTTTGCGCGGAAGCGCCGCGGCTGACGTCCAGATCGTGTTGAAGCCGGCGATGCCCACCCGGTCGACGACGTGCCGGACGAACGCCGCGCCGTCGACGTATTGCTGCGTCTTGGCGTCCAGGCCGAGCACCCGGCGCAGCAGCCGGTCGAGCGGATTGCCCCCGCGACGGCGCCGCGCTCCGAACCGTTCCTCGATGAGGCGCTGTGACGGGATGACGGTCGGCGACACCGCGTTCATCACGTACTCGGCGTGGCCCTCGATCAACGACATGAACGCGGTGAGCCGGTCGATGACGGCCTGCTGCTCGGGCGTGGCCAGGGCCGCGATGAGCCCCGAGCCGTCGCCTTGCCCGCGCACCACCTTGACCATCTCGCCGAGCGCAGCCCGGGTCCGGTCGCGCAGCGCGGCGGGGTCGGTGTCGATGCTGTCCGTAAGCGCGCCCACCTCGTCGAGCATGTGCTGGCGCAGCCACGGCACAGCCGTGAACTGCACCCGGTGGGTGACCTCGTGCAGGCACACCCACAGCCGAAAGTCCTGCGGATCGACGCCCAGCTGCCGCTCGACCGTGACCAGGTTCGGGGCCACGAGCAGTAGCTGCCCGGCCGGCCGGTCGAAGAACTCGAACTGGCCCAGCACCTTGCCGGAGAGGAAGCCCAGGACGGCGCCGGCCTGCATCCCGGTGAGCCGTCCGCCGACTGTCTCCGCCACCCGGCCGATCTTGTTATCGGCGGCGAGCCGGTCGACGAGTGGTGCCATGACGGTGCGCAGCCCGGCCGCGTTCACATCTATCCAGCCCTCGCGGTCGACGACGCGCGTGAGCGCCGTGACCGGCGGCTCGATCAGGGCGGTCAGCTCGGCGACATGTGCTGCGGCCAGCCCGGCGTCGCGGTAGAGCTCGGCGACCGTCTCGTCGGCTTCGGCGCGTGACACGTGTGGGGGCGGCGGGGTCAGGTTCTTGGCCGACCGGGCGGCTAGGTCCCAGTCGATAAGCGACGCCATGCCGGCCACCGTACATATCCCGGCTGGGCGGATTCGCGTCTGCACCACTCGCTGCGCTCGGGTGCATCCCCGTCTCCGCTCGCGCCTTCGGCGCGGCCGCGTCGCGGGGCCGGGCTCTTCGCGCGAGCGCTCATCGCTGACCAATCCCGCCAGCGCGGGTCCGCGTCCCCACCGCTCGCTGCGCTCGGGTGGACCCGCGGGCCCGCTCCGCGCCTCCGGCGCGGGCCGCGTAGCGGCGGCGGGCTCTTCGCGCGAGCGCTCATCGCGTTGTGGTTCAGCAGCCGCACGTCGCCAACGCACTTACAGCCCGGTCGATGGCAGCCTCCGCCTGGCCGGTGTCTTGCGCCGTAGGCCCGACCCGATCGGCGAGTAATGCGAACGCGAGCAGCCGGCCGTCCTTGTCCTGGACGAGCCCGGCCAGGGTCGACACCGACGTGAGCGTTCCGGTCTTGCCCCGCACGACGCCCGCGCCGGCGGTGCGCACGAACCGGTCGGCCAGCGTGCCGCTCCACGCGGCAACGGGCAGCATGTCGAGGACGGCGGTCCGCTTCGTGGCGAGTACGAGCAGCCGGTCGAGCGTGTCGGCACTCAACCGATCGCCGGCGGCCAAGCCGCTGCCATCGACGAGACCGGTACCGATCGAAACACCGAGCCGGGCCAGCACCGCGCGCACCGAGGCCGCCGCTCCGGTAAAGGATGCCGGCTGATGCTCGGCGAGGGCGACCTGCCGGGCAAGCGACTCGGCGAGCACGTTGTCGGACGACTGCAGCATCTGCTCGACGAGCGTGCCGATCGGCGCCGACTCCACGCTGGCCAACGTCCGGGCGCGCGGCGGCGCCGTCCCGCGGGCGACGACGTGCACGCCGATTGCCGCGGCAAGCGCCCGCCCGGCGGCGAGGTCAGGCGCGGTACTCCGCAGCACGGCGCCGGGCGTGTCCCTCCCACCGTCCACAGTGGACGCGGTGATCGGCGCGGCGTAGTCGGAGGGGACGTCCTCGGGCGCCCAGTACGGCGACACCGCAGGTCCGGTGAAGAGGCCGTCATCCACTTCGACGCGTGTCACATGCACGCTGCGCAACTGCCGGGCAAGGTCGCTGATGCGTGCCGCGCCGACATAGGCGCCGGGCTTGCCCGGTGCGGCGGCCGTCAGTGTCGGGTCACCCCCGCCGACGAGCACCACGGTGCCCGGCAGGGCGCCGGCGACCACCCGGGTCGTGATCCGGTCCGTCGTCCGGTGGACGGCTAGCACCGCGAGCGCGGTGGCGAGCTTGGCCGTCGACGCGGGTGGCGCCGGGGTTGCCGCGCCGCGGCCGGCTAGCATGTCGCCGCTGGCAACGTCGCGCACCTCGACGAACACCCGCTTGCCGAGGCGGGGATCGGCGAGCGGACCCCGCAGCGCGGCGGCCACTCCGGTCGGCGAAGGGACAGGGGCAGCGGACGGTGGGGTGCTGGGCGGTGCCGCCACCGCCGATGCCTCCTCGCCTGCCGGGGCCGCGACACTCGGTGTCGCAATCGGATGATCGCGCCACTTCCGTACGCCGGCGTATGCTCCAGCCCCCGCGGCGACAGCCAGCACAATGAGCAGGATCGCGACGCCCGCGGCTCGCCGCACAGCCCGCTTCCTCACGATGGGCCACACTAGGCGCATGGAATTCGACGTCCTGATCGAGATCCCCCGAGGCAGCCGCAATAAGTACGAGGTCGACCACGAGTCCGGGCGAATCCGGCTGGACCGCACGCTGTTCACCTCGACGCAGTACCCCGCCGACTACGGCTACATCGAGGACACGCTGGGCCTGGACGGCGATCCGCTCGACGCCCTGGTCGTCCTGCAGGGTGACCCACTCTTTCCCGGGGTGCTCGTCAGCTGCCGTGCGATCGGCATGTTCCGGATGACCGACGAGAAGGGCGCTGACGACAAGGTGCTGTGCGTGCCGGCCGGCGACCCGCGCCTGTCGCACCTGCGTGACCTGCACGATCTAGCCGAATTCGATCGCCTGGAGATCCAGCACTTCTTCGAGGTGTACAAGGAGCTGGAACCGGGCAAGAGCGTCGAGGGCGCGTCCTGGGTGGGACGTGCCGAGGCAGAGGCCGAAATCGCGGAGTCCCGTACCCGGCTGACCGCACTACACCCCTGAGCCACCCGCGCGGCGCCTCCGCTCATCCCGGGTTCACTCGACGGCAACGGCTGCCACCGGCCGGTATGCCAGAAACGATCCCGGTCCACGCTGCGAACAGGTCAGCCCGTCCCCACGCATCCGTTCCACGCGCACCACAACGTCGACCAGCCCGTGCGGACCGTTGATGCGCACCACCGACTCGCCCTCCCCTGTCGCCCGGATCGCGACGACCGCGAGTGCGTCTGCCCGGCGCACCGCCAGGTGCTCGTACGCGAACGCCAGCGCTGCCTGTGCGACCGGTCTCAGGCCGACCTGCCCGCGCAGCAACGCCCCGACCACCTCACCGCGCTCGGTCGCCTCGACGAACTCCGGCGCCGCGAACGGCAGTACCCGTCCGTAGAGCAGCCCCGTCGGCAGCACCAGAACGTTCGCCGCGAACCGGTCGCCACCGACGTGGCTGCACTCCCACACCCGGCCGGGACGCTCCGTGGCGAGCGCCGCGGCCACCGCGCGGCCTCGAAGCGCACAACACGGGTCGTGCTTGCTGTGCGCACACACGAGGTAAAGCGGCGCTTCGTCGACGACGCCCACCGATCTGTCCAAGGGGACGCCGAGGAGCTCGGCGTCCTCGTGATAGTGCCCCCACCGCAGGGATGTATGGCCGGGCCGACAGTCCACGTGCGCCCACCTGCGGAGCGCGCCGCGCGGCGTCCGTCCCGGCCGGCGAATCGCCAGCACCCGTACGCCGGCCGCGTCGGCCTGCGCTTCCAGCGCGGTGGCGGTGGCGTGATCGAAACGCGAGCCGCGAAGCCCCGCGCGTCCCCATGGGCCGGGCTGCTCGACCAGCAGCAACCGACTTGCCGGGAAGGCTGTGCCGAGCATCGGATCGCCGCGCAACTGCGCTCGCAATGCACAGCGATCGAGGGTTTCGCGCGGATGCGGGTGCCGGTGGTGCGCATCGGCGTGCGGCGCTGTCAAAGCACTGCCGGAACGACGACGGCTTCGCGCAGCAACGTCCGGACCAGCGCGAGTTGCTCGACCGGGTCCAAGCCGGGCAGCTCCCCCGGCGCGAACGCCCGGCCGACCAGCACGGTCTTGAGCGCTGCCTCCGCGCCCAGCGGCAGTGGCACCGCCTTGTCGAGCATGCGCAACCGCAGCCCCGCGTCATCGCGTACCAGGGTGCAGCGCAGCCCGGGGCGCAGGCGCAGCAGCGTCGCCGCGTCCACGGATTCAGCGGCGGCGAGCTGTTCGAGGGGTGCGATCGGGGCGGCACGGGTTTGCCGTATCAGGTCGCTCGTGATCCGCTCAGCGACGGGCTCGACGGAGATCGTGTCGAGGTAGCTGCGCAACGCCGAGACGGTGTCGCGCAAGTGCGGTTCGAGCACGGCGGGATCGCCGAGGTCGACGCCCATCGGCAGCGACATGCGTAGCGCGGGATCGCTTGCGGCGGCGTCGAGCAGGTGCCGCACCAGCTGGTAGCGGGTGAGCGGGTGCACACCCACCGTCAAGTGGATGGACAGCTCGCCGACTGCCACGGCCGAGTGCAGGTAACCCCGCGGCAAGTACAGCGCGTCGCCCGGCGCTAGCACCTCATCGATCAGTGGTGTCTCGCGTGCCCGTTGCGCCACCGCGGTGCGCCGCTGTTCCCACGGCTGGTCGCGCAGTGGGTCAGCAAGTACGGGCGAGTGCACCCGCCACTGTTTGCGCCCTGCCACCTGGAGCACGAACACGTCGTGAACGTCGTAGTGCGCCGCGAAGCCGCGGTTCTGGGGTGGGGTGACATACGCGTTGATCTGCACAGGGTGGCCGAGCTCGCCGGACAGCTGCGAGCCGAACGCCACAAGCGGTGGCCAGGTGCGGTGCAGTGCCTGGAGTACCAGGGTGGCGCCGTCGTCCAGCTGCTGAAGCACCATGTCGTCGGCGACCTGATCGCCGGCACCCGCGCCGGCGCCGCCACCACGTGTGTAGCGCGCGGGCGCGACGATGTCGCCGTCCTTGGCCATGCGCAGGAACGGGGTGCGCAACCCGCGCCGCGACAGCAACTCGTCCACCGCGGACTCGCCGAGCAGGTCGTCGAACCGGGCAGGCAGCTGCGCTGCGCGAGTGAGTAGCGGGCGTCGGCCCCAATATTGCTCGGCGAAGTCGGGCGACGGCACCGCAATGCACCGCCGTAACGCATTCATCGCCGCTAGATTACTGGCCTTGCACCGGGCGCTTGCGCGAACCGGGCGATTAGAAACGTGGGCGGGCCCGGCAACACTGCCGGGCCCTTCACGGCAGGGGAACGGGAGTTCTGTTCGGTGCCCCGGCCGTCAGTCACGTGCTGCGGGATCAGGCGCCGCTGTCGCGCCCGTAGCCACCGCCGCTGTCGGCCGCGCCACCGTCGCCGGCGCTGCCGTCCGCGCCGCCATCGGCGCCGTGGTCGTCCGCGCCCCCGTCCGCACCGCCATCGGCGCCGTGGTCACCGGCACCGTCATCGGCGCCATGGTCACCCGCACCACCGTCGGCGCCGTGGTCACCCGCACCGCCATCGGCGCCATGGTCACCCGCACCGCCGTCGGCGCCGTGGTCACCGGCAC
>DATFRC010000084.1:0-3792 GCA_035263725.1 Jatrophihabitantaceae bacterium
ACATGGTGGAGGAGAAGTTGCGCTGCCGCTGGTCGCCGGAGCAGATCAGCGGCTGGCTGGCCCGCACGTATGCGAACGATCCGGAGATGCAGGTGTCACACGAGAGCATCTACCGCACCCTGTTCGTGCAATCGCGGGGCGTGTTGCGGCGGGAGTTGACGCAGTATCTGCGCACCGGTCGGGTGCTGCGCCGCCCCCAGAGCGTGCGTCTTCCCGACGGCCGCGGTGGGCGGCCGAACACGCTGCACATCTCCCAACGCCCGGCCGAGGCCGTCGACCGAGCGGTGCCCGGGCACTGGGAAACTGAATGCTGTTGTCAAGCTGCGGCAGCAGCTGGCGCTGGGAGGGGTTCCTGGTAGGTGGTGCGGTCGGCGAGCATGGCCCAAAGGACGTTGATGCGTCGCCTGGCGAGGGCGATGAGGGCTTGCTTGTGGGACTTGCCCTCGGCGCGTTTGCGTTCATAGAACGAGCGCGATGCAGGACTGTTTTTCAGGCTGGACAGCGCGGCGAGGTAGCAGGTTCTCATCAGCCTTCGGTTGAAGCGTCGGGGACGGTGGTGGTTGCCGCTGACTCGGCCGGAGTCGCGCGGCACCGGTGCGAGGCCGGCGACGCTAGCGAGCCGGTCTGTCGTCTCGAACGCACGTAGGTCACCGCCGGTGTTGGCCAGGAACGTCGCCGCGAGTATGGGTCCGAAGCCGGGCATGCTCAGCAGGATCGGTGCGTCTGGATGCTGGTCGAACCGTTCACTGATCTGCTCGTCGAGCCGCGCGATCTCGGTGTCGATCGTGGCGATCTGTTCGGCGAGCTGGGCGACGAGGTGCGCGGCGACCGCTTCCGAGCGCAGCACGCTGCGCTGAGAGTTGGCCGCGTCCACGGCCTTGCGGGCGACGTTCGCGCTGCCACGGCAACCACGCTTCTTCAACCAAGCCGCCAACCTGGTGGCCCCGACGCGCCGGATCGCCTCTGGCGTTTGGTAGCCGGAGACCAGGATCAGCGGGGCCTTCTTGGAATAGTCGAAGGCCGCCTCCAACGCCGGAAAGTACTCCACCATCAGGGCTCGCAGCCGGTTGATCGCCCGGACCCGGTCATAGACCAGATCAGTGCGACGGGCGGTGAGCAGCCGCAGATCGCTGCTGATCTGATCGCCGGTGCGGACGGGCTGCAGGTCGGTGCGCATCCGGGCCTGGTCGGCGATGATGCGGGCGTCTTTGGCGTCAGTCTTCCCGTCGCCGCGGTAGGTAGCCGCCGCGTGATGCACGATCCGGCCCGGGATATACAACACCCGCTGACCACGCTCGCCCAGCAGCGCGATCAACAGCGCAGCGCGCGCCGCCAGCTCATCCACATCAGGCACGACCTCCGGAACTCTCCAGAGCCTTCGCCGGCCCAGTCCTTTATCGGCAAGCTATTTCCTTGCAACAAGCTGCCAGGTTCCTTCGAGCGGTGCGCTATCGCGAGTAACGTGCCTGCTGCTGTCGGGGGGCAGTATGAGCTAACCCCGGCTGCCGGCGGGGTTCGTTCTTTATCGGGGGGTAGGTCGTAGCGCGCCGGCGGTCGGGGTTTCTCTCGAGTGTGCGTGATGGTTCGTGGTTGCTCTGCACGGGTAGGGCCCAAACACTGCGTCTGCGTCGTCCGGGTCTCCGCGATAAAGGAGCGTGTTGACGAACGCCCGTCACGCACGAATCAGGATGTGGCGTCGGAGTTCCCCCCGACTCCAACGTGGGCTTAAGCCCGGGGGGCGGGTTGCTCAGAGCCCGCCCTCTCACATGCTCGGATGGGAGGCGCGACAGGGCCCGGGCGCGCCGCTCTCATGTGCGTATCGGTTGCTCGAGCCACGCCAAGCAGTCGTCACGGCCAGGTTGGCCTTCACGGCTGTGCGTCCTTATCCAACGCGCCGCGGCGCCCGCCTCCTCATGGTTCGTGTGGTCGAACTCGAAGAACTGTCCCGGCCCGCCCGAAATCTCAACCCGGGCTCTGAGAAGGTGCGGAGTTGGATGCGAATTCCGTTCGGCTTGAAGCCGCCAACGACCGCGAAGGCAACGAGTAGCCGGCGATCACGTACCGCGCGAATTGCGATGGAACCGGCTGTGTATCCGGCGTATCCGGCGTCGCGCAAAGGTATGCGGTAGCCGGCGCTATCTGGTCTACACAGCAGCGGAAAGACACGAACAAGCTGGCCCTCTCACATACAAGGGTTATACGGCAGGCCGTGTTGAGGCGCTGATCGTCACCGGATTCGGCGTGCAAACGGTGCCGATGTAGTTCCACGTCAGTCCCAGATTCAAGCCCCGCAAACGGTTCTGGTTGCGGGACTTCGCCATGCCCGAATTCGGGCCAAGCAAGAGGAGATCACCAGCATGCAGAAGATCGGCTACGCCAGAGTGTCGACACCGGACCAGTCCCTCGCCCGCCAACTCGACGAACTGAAGGCGCACGGTTGCGTTTGCGTGTTCGCCGAGGCCGCGTCCGGCAAACGCGGCGCACACCGCCCGGAGTGGGACAGGTGCCTTCAGCACATGCGCGCCGGCGACACGCTCGTCGTCACCGAGCTGTCCCGGCTCGGCCGCAACGTCGGCGACCTCGGTCGCCTCCTCGATCACCTCGAGGAGAAGGGCGTCGCGCTCGAGATCCTCAATCTCGGTATCGACACGCGCACCGCTGCCGGCCGGCTCATCTTCGTCATCATCGGCGCCGTCGCCGAGATGGAGCGGCAGCTGTTGGTCGAGCGCACGCAATCCGGGCTGGCGGCCGCCCGCGTGCGAGGTCGGGTCGGTGGCCGCCGCCGGAGTTTCACGACAGCGCAACAGCGCGAGGCGCAACGGCTCTACGACCTGCGGGTCATGACGATGGAGCAGATCGCCGCCGCAGTCGGCAGCTCACCGTCCACCGTCTACAGGTACCTCAGCGCCGACAGTCGGCGACCGGTCGACCGGTGACGGAATGCACTGTCATGTCATGAGTGCGTACAGCGTGTTCGACGTGGTCCACGAACGGGCCGGACGCGGTATCGGGGGTCGTCCTTAGCGGAGCCGCGCCCGGCTCGCCAGCCGCTGCGCTGTGGTCTTGCTTGCGTTCCGCCTCCTGCCTGCGTTGCTTGACAACGGCTGTGCCGTGCAGCGGGACGAGTCATGTGGCCAGGGACGGCACGCGATCGCCGCGCTAGGTGTAGTTCCCTGGGACGTTGTGATCAGCGTGGCGTGAGGGAGTAAACGAAGACCTCCGGTACGGAGGGGGTTACCACACCAACCCTCGCCCGGAGGTCTTCGTGACTCACGCTAATGCCCCGTTGACGCCTGAGGGGCGTCGTCGTCTCGCCGAACTTGTGGTGGTCCAAGGCTGGCCGGTTCGCCGCGCTGCCGAGCGGTTGCAGGTCTCGCCGGCGACGGCAATAAAGTGGGCCGCCCGGTATCGCGCCGGGCTGCCGATGACCGACCTCTCGTCACGGCCGCGCCGGTCACCGTCGCGCTGCCCGCGCCGGTTGGAGCGGCGGATCGTCAAGCTGCGCTACCTACGTCGGTGGGGTCCGCATCGCATCGGCTACCACCTCGGGGTGCCGCGCTCGACGGTCGGGCGGGTGTTGGCCCGCTACCGGATGCCGCTGCTGGCGCACGTCGACCAGGCCACCGGCCTGCCGGTCCGCAAACCCAAGCCAGTGCGCTACGAACGCGTGACGCCGGGTGAGTTGGTGCATGTGGACGTCAAGAAACTCGGGCGCATCCCCGACGGCGGGGGCTGGCGGGCCTTCGGGCGTGGCTCGGCCCAACACAAGCGGGCCCGCGTCGCCACCGACCG
>DATFRC010000085.1:0-3237 GCA_035263725.1 Jatrophihabitantaceae bacterium
CTCGTCGGTGATCACGACCAAGTCATTGTCGACTGCGACGTCGGCGATCAGCTGCAGCTCGGCACGGTCGAACACCTTGCCGGTGGGGTTGTGCGGTGTGTTGAGCAGGATGGCTTTCGTTCTCGGCGTGATCGCGTCGCGCAGGGCGTCCGGGTCGAACGTCCAGCGCCGGTCACCCGGCCGCAGCGTGACAGCGTTGCGGCGTGCTCCGGCGAGCGCGATGCATGCGGCATAGGAGTCGTAGTACGGCTCGAACGTGACGACCTCATCCCCGGCGTCGACGAGAGCCAGCAGCGCGGCGGCGATTGCCTCGGTGGCCCCGGCCGTGATGAGCACCTCGGTCTCGGGGTCGAATTCGAGGCCGTAGAAACGCCGCTGGTGCAGCGCGACGGCCTGGCGCAGCTCGGGGATGCCCGGACCCGGCGGGTACTGGTTATGTGCGCCGTCCTGGATCGCGGCTACCGCAGCCTGCAGCACCTCGGCCGGGCCGTCCGTGTCGGGGAACCCCTGGCCGAGGTTGACACTGCCCGTCGCCACCGCGAGCGCCGACATCTCAGCGAAGATCGTGGTGCCGAATCCCTGCATCCGGGCGACGAGCGGTTCGGCGGCGGTCACGCTGCGAGCCTACGTTGCCCCACGCGCCGCGACGGATCAGCGGCGGGCACGCAGCTTCGCGCGATCCTGCGCGGAGAGCACCACCTTGCGCAGGCGCACGGCCGCGGGCGTGACTTCGACGCACTCGTCCTCCCGGCAGAACTCCAGCGCCTGTTCGAGGGACAGCTGCCGGTGCGGGATCAGCCGCACCAGCTCCTCCCCCGTGGACGAGCGAATGTTGGTGAGCTTCTTCTCCCGGGTCGGGTTGACGTCCATGTCGTCAGCGCGGGCGTTCTCACCGACGATCATGCCCTCGTACACCTCGGTGCCGGGCCCGACGAACATGGTCCCCCGCTCCTGCAGGTTGAACAGCGCGTACGCGGTGACCGGGCCCCGGCGATCTGCCACGAGCGCCCCGGTCGGGCGGGTGCGCAGCTCCCCCGCCCAGGGCTCGTAGCCGTCGAACACGTGATGGAGCAACCCGGTGCCACGCGTCTCGGTGAGGAACTCGGTGCGGAAGCCGATCAAGCCGCGGGACGGCACGCGATACTCCATGCGCACCCAGCCGCTTCCGTGGTTGACCATCTGCGCGAGCAGGGATTTGCGCAGGCCGAGCAGCTGCGTCACCACACCGACGTACTCCTCCGGGACATCAATGGTCAGCCGCTCGACCGGCTCGTACACCCGGCCGTCGATCATCCGGGTAACGACCTGCGGCTTGCCCACAGTCAGCTCGAAACCCTCGCGGCGCATGAGCTCGACGAGTACGGCCAGCTGCAGTTCACCGCGTCCCTGCACCTCCCAGGTGTCGGGACGATCGGTGAGCAGCACCCGCAGTGACACGTTGCCGATCAGCTCGGCGTCCAGCCGGCTCTTCACGAGCCGGGCGGTGAGCTTCGTGCCGGATTCCCCGGCCAGCGGCGAGGTGTTCACGCCCATCGTCATGGAGATAGACGGCTCATCCACGGTGATCAGCGGCAGCGGCCGCGGGTCGTCCGGATCGGTGATCGTCTCGCCGATTGTGATTTCGGCGATGCCGGCGATCGCGATGATGTCGCCCGGACCGGCCTCGTCCGCCGGCACCCGGTCCAGCGCCTCCGTCATCAACAGCTCGCTGATCTTGACCCGCTGCATGCTGCCGTCAGTGCGGCACCAGCCGACGACCTGGCCACGCGCGATCCGTCCACTGTGGACACGGCAGAGCGCAAGCCGGCCCAGGTACGGCGACGCGTCCAAGTTGGTGACGTGGGCCTGCAGTGGAGCGTCCTCGTCGTAGCGGGGTGCCGGGATCGTCTTCAGGATTGCCTCGAACAGCGGACGCATGTCGTCGCCGTCCGGCATTTCGCCGTCGTTCGGGCGAGTCATCGACGCCCGGCCCGCTCTCGCGGAGCCGTACACGATCGGGAACTCGATCTGATGCTCGTCGGCGTCCAGGTCGAGGAACAGCTCATACGTTTCGTCGACGACCGTGGCGATGCGAGCATCGGCACGATCGACCTTGTTGATTACCAAGATCACCGGCAGCCGGGCGGCGAGGGCCTTGCGCAGCACGAACCGGGTCTGCGGCAGCGGTCCCTCGGAGGCGTCCACAAGCAACACGACGCCGTCCACCATGGACAGCCCACGCTCGACCTCGCCGCCGAAGTCGGCGTGCCCCGGGGTGTCGATGATGTTGATCGTCGTTCCCTGGTAGTGGATCGCCGTGTTCTTGGCGAGGATCGTGATGCCCTTCTCGCGCTCGAGGTCCATCGAGTCGAGGGCCCGCTCCTCGACATGGTCGTGCGCGCCGAATGCCCCGGACTGCCACAACATCGCGTCGACAAGGGTGGTCTTGCCATGGTCGACGTGGGCGATGATCGCGACGTTACGCAGATCATCGCGCTCTCTAATGGCCACGACTCTCGAGTCTAGGTAGGGGACGGACCTCGTCGCAGCGCGTTGCCTCATCGTCGGCGAACCGTCCTGATGCACCAGCCCCAGATACCGAGCAGCACGAGTGCGCCGACGATGCCCAGCACCGCTCCCGTCAGGTCCCAGTCTGCGGGCAGTGGGATCACGTCGGCGGCGTCCACGTTGTAGACGACGCGATGCACAGAGGCGAGCTGCCACTGGTACTGGCCGAGCAGGTCCTTGGCGACCACCGTCTTGTCGTCGCTGGTGAACGTCCCGCCCGTGATGCACAGCTTCTGCTGGCAGTTGCGTGTCGTGACGAGGTAGTCGCCGCGCACGCCGGGCGCAGCGTGATGACTGCGCGTGGCCAGCTGGGTAGTGCCCTGCCACAGCATCAGCGCGCAGACGACAGGCACGCCCACCCAGAACAGCGCCGCGACGGCGGCGGGCAGGCGGCGCTGCGCCCGGACGGCGGCGGTCACCGGGCAATGATCGCAGGCGACCGATCAGGGAATGTGGCGGCTGCGCTGCTCGACGGCGAGGTCGCCGTACGGGTAGTCGGCCGGCGCCGGGTCGCTGACCTCGTCGAGCCGATTCGCCTCGTCGGCCGTCAGGTGCAGCTCCGCTGCACCCAGGTTGTCGTCGAGCTGCTCCATGGTGCGCGCGCCCAGAATCACCGAAGTGACCGCCGGTCGGTCGACCAGCCAGGCGAGCGCCACCTGGGCCATCGAGGCTGCGCGCTTGTCGGCAATG
>DATFRC010000086.1:0-35528 GCA_035263725.1 Jatrophihabitantaceae bacterium
GCGCTTGCCGCGTATGAGGTCCCGCAGCAATCAGCCAGCGCGCCCGGTGCCGCTCGTGCGTGGCACGGGCCCCAGTCGCCGTGGTGTCGCACGGTGCGCGTATAGTTCCGGCGCATAGCGTGCGAGTTGTCGCCGGGGGGCGCATCATGCGCAAGACAACTAAGCATCCCGCCAGACCAATGCGATGTCGGATCGCCCGACACAGTGCGGTCGCCGATGCGCTAGCCAGCCGCCCGCGGCGCAGGTCACGTCCGATCCCGCGAGTGGCCGGCACTCGGTCCGAGCCCGCGGCTGCGCTCTGGCCGCGGCCGGTGGCGCGCCCAATGGCAATGTTGCGTGATCGGAACTTCGCAGCGGCCAGCCCGGCGCCTTTTATCGCGGTGGTCGGTGATCGACACGTCTCGGCGGACGGGTCGCCGCGTCCCATCGCAGCGGTGGACGACCGGAACATCACCACGGCCGGCACGGCGCGTCGCCGCGTCGCGACGACCGCCGCCCTGCTCACCGCAGCGACTGCGGCCGTTGTCGTCATCGCCATCCTGGTCGGAGGGTCGCTCCGTCACGACAAGGCGGCTCCTCGGCCGGGCCCGGGCCTGGCCGCTGATGAGATGAGCGCACCCGGCGTCACACCGACGGATCCGCCGCTGCCGCTAGACCGACACGCCGCACCGACCCGGCCGCCCACGACACCGACGCCCAGCGGTACGGCGTCGGTTTTCCTCGGCGGAGACTGGGGTCCGGGCGCCGCCGAGACGACGGCGCCCAACGGTCCGGCGTCGGTTTTCCTCGGCGGATACTGGGGCCCGGACGCCGCCGAGACGACGGCGCCCACGTTGTCGCCCGCCGTCGTCGCGTCGGCCTCCGGCTCGTCCGGCGCTCCCCCGTCCAGCGCACAGCCGTCGGCCGCACCGGTTCGCTCGACGAGCGCACAGCCATCCACCGCCCCTGCGGCGAGCACGCCACCCAGCGCATCGCCATCGACCGCCCCGGCCGGGCCGAGCACACCGGCGCCGACCACATCACCGGCGAGCCCATCGACATCCGCTGTGACCTCTTCATCGCCCACGCCTACCCCCACCACGAGCGCATCTCCCTCTGGCGGCGCCGCTCCCTGACCGTCCTGCTCATAGGGCGCCGCCTGATGTTTAGCCCGTGCTCCGATGCCGAACATCTGTGTCGTCTTTACCGTCGCATGTATGGTTGATACGCCACGGCGGCTCGGCCGTTCCTGGGTATATGTAGTTGCTCCCGTGACCGGCGACCGTTGCTGCATTGGCCACCGGCGCGGTCGTCATAGCGCTGGCCTAAATGCACGGAGATTCAATAAGTCCCTTGTCGTATGTGGCGTTGCACCTGACCGGCGTCGCGTTGTCGGTGGCGTTCGGCCGGTATCTACGGTCGCGGCGGCTATCGAAAACCATGCAAAGAATGAGGCGTCCGTCCTCATTTAACGGTTCGAGCGCACGCGGCTGACCACCGTCACAAACGCGAGCTACGGGCGTGCGCCCGAAAGGAAGCCGTCGGGCATTGCCGCGGCTTGGACGAGCTGATCGCGACCTATCGCGAGGATTCGACCCCTGCGGTCCGCGACACGGGGTTGACCGGCCCGTTATCGAACGTCACCCGCCAGTACGTCGAAGAACCTCGTCGTCCGGCCGAGGCCGGGATCCTCGGCACCGGCTCGTCGACGCCAACCTGGTCCGCCTCGTTAGCTCTACTCCCGCCGCCGAACACTTGGACATGCTAGCGACGGAAACCGTGACCCGACTGCACACGAGCTGTGAGGAGCAGGCGCGGAAGCGCCCACCGCCTGACCAGGATCGCCGCCTCAGCGACAGACATCAGCCTCGAATCCCACAACGCCTCCGCCGACAACGGCTTAGACGGGTTCGAAAGCCACCAACACGCGCGCACTCATTTCGGCAGGATCGCGGACTCAACGCGGCAGGAGCGTGCGCGATTCCGCGAGGCGCTGCTGCATATTGGCGCGCGGACACAGGCGATCTGCTCGACTGACGAGTGGGTCATATCGGCGCTTGAGCTGCTGGGGATCTGCGTTGTCCGGCATCTAGCGGTGATGATCTCGAGGATGTGGACGTTCGGATCTTGCAAGCTCGCGGCAGATCAATGCGTTCGCAACAACGGCGGTGGACGATACGCGATAGCATCGCGGCCCCGTGCTCCGAATCATGTCGCGCCCACGCGCGGATGGGACGGACTGAGATGATGCCGACGCGCGACCGCCTCGGCTTGGTCGCCAGAGGAGGAAGCAATGACCGCACCACCGGAACCGCCGGGCGAGCCGACGCACGATCCGCAGGCCCAGCAGCCTGCTTATCCGACGCCGCCAGTTTCCCCGCAGTATCCAGGACAGCCGCCCACGCCTCCGCCTGCGGTCCCACCTCCGGGTCCACCGCCGGGCGGGTCTCATCCGCCGGGCGGCTACCCCGCACCGCCACCATCACCGCCATATCCGGGCCAGCCAGGTGGGTATCCCGCCTACCAGCCCGCGCCGCCACCGTCACCGCTTTATGGGTACGGTCAGCCGCCTGAAGTGCCAGCAGGCATGTACTACGACCCTTCGACGGAATTGGTGTTGCCGAACGGAACTCAGCTTGCCTCGCACGCTCGCCGGATCGGCGCATGGTTCCTTTCAATTGTCCTGTTCATCGCGACGCTCGTAATCGGCTACATCATCTGGGGACTCATTGTGTGGGGCCGGGGTCAGACCCCGACGTACCAGCTTCTCGGGATGCGCTGTTGGCGGCCGGAGACCAAGCGAGTCGCCGGCTGGGGCTGGATGGCGCTGCGCGAGGTTGTTGGCCGATTGGTCGAAGGGGCATTCGGGATCGTCGCCCTCGCGTCGTTCATCATGTTTCTGGTTCTCAAACAGCGCAGGACGATCCATGACTACATCGGTGGCACCGTCGTGGTACGCGACCCGAACGGGGTGCTCGCGCCGCAGGCGTAGCAAGCGCTGATCGAGACGCTACGCGATCACCCGCTCGGCGGAAGGCACAGCGGACGGTCCAGGTAGCTGCTCGAGCAGGTAGCGGGCGTCGCGGTCCAGACCTTCCGCCGCGATCACCGTCGCTCTCGATGGGACACCAGCTGGCTGCCCCAGCTCGGCAATTTCGCGCGCTCTGCCCAGGCGGGTTCACGGTGGCCCTGCTTCTGCGGCGGGGAACAACGATGCCGTGGTGGCCCCGATCCAGACAGCATTCTGATAGCGCATCAGCCCGGTCAGTGCCGCAGCGGCGACGACTACACCGGCGACCAACGCCGCTATCAGCGAGTGGCCCGAAGCCACGACCGCGAGCAGCCCGCCTGCCGAGCCGGCCAGTATCGCGGTGATCACGGTGACCATCCCGGCGACGGTCAGGAATTGTTGCCACAGGCGGAGCCCCAGTACTTGGGTGGGCAGCCATTCCGCGGGATTGGGCAGGTAGCCAGCCAACTCGGGAGCGTGATCGAAGTAATAGGCGTGGAGCTGCGCGATGCGGCGCGCAAATCCAAGATCCTCCACCCCTGACTGGAGAACCCGGTGGAACGTCGCCAGCCCCACGAAGGCCAGCGTGGGCAGGAGAATGAGCCCGAACATGGAGAAGGCAACGCCGGTGTTGGCGGCGGTGGCCACGAGCCCAAGGGCAATCAGGCCGCCGGATACCGCGCCAAGAAACACGCTCGCCCGGCCAATCGACTCCGAGATCGTCGCCCTGCGGGCACCCTGCAGCGTGAAGTGCTCCGTCGTCACAAACGTGACCGCCCCCGGGCGCAGGTCGCTATCAGCCCGGTCGGGCTTGTTGCCGCAGTGTCACTGTTGTCCAGGAACCTCCGCCTCCGATCGGGCAGGCAGGTTACCGGTTGAGACAGGACTAACGCGTCCGCCCGTTCCGGCGACGATGGGCTTGATCCACAAGTTGCCGAGCTTCCCCGCGGGCAGGTCGTGTCGCTCCCGACGGCCGCGCGAGCTGGCCGATGCGGGGCCGTACTCGTCGCCGGCGGAACCAGATGTCCGACTCGTCGCGACGCGCTTGGCCTTGGGAACGCGCCGCTGGGTGCGCCAGCGATACGCAACCACATCGGTGGCGCACCTTCGAACGCGACGCCGCGACTGTGCGGCCGGGTCTCACTCGGGGACGGGCTCGACGGGAATCAGAGCCGCCATCTCGTGCTCGAACTGCTTGGCGACACCAGCACGCCAGCCCTCGGCCATCGTTTGCGAGAGCGGCTCGGGGAAGATGTCGTCTTCTCCGTTCTCTACACCGTCGAAGATCGCTTGCGCTACCGCCTCGGGTGAGGCCTTGGGGATCTCGAGCCCTCTGATCATCTCGGTGTCGACGGGCCCACTGAGCACTGCGTGCACACTCACGCCGTGCCGTGCCAGATGAGCGCGCAGCGACTGCGTCAGCGAGTGAAGCGCAGCCTTCGAGATCGAGTACGCCGGCGCGAACGGCACCGGCGCGAGGGCCGCCAGCGACACGTTGTTGACGATCGTGCCTTGCGCGTGGGTGACCGACGGCAAGAACGCCTGGGTTACGCGGTACGCGCCGTACAGGTTCGCCGCAAGGCTTTGCTCGATCGCAGCTGGATCGCTGAGATCGTCGAACGGCTGGATGCCGGCATTGTTGATCAGCACATCGAGCGACTCGACACTCGCGCCGGCCGCCAGCACCTGCTCGGGGTTCGTCACGTCCAAGGTCAACGGGGTCACGCGCTCATCGGGATGAGGGACAGGCTCTCGCGCGGCGGCGTACACACGCGTCGCGCCCCTCCGCAATGCCTCCTCGACCAGCGCTCGGCCGATGCCGCGAGATGCCCCGGTCACCAGCACCGACTTGCCCGCAGTGGTGGTTGCCATGTGTGGCTCCTTTCTCCGTTTAGAAAGGGAGATACGAGCCGATGGGCGAATCCATCGCTTGCTCGGATGAATCCGCAGCTCAGGCATGCGCCGACTCGCCCTTCGAGCACCAGTCGCGTCAGCCCGCCCACCTCTGAAGGCCAGCGGGCGTCGTCGAGTCTTCGGTGCAGGTCGTCCACAGCGGTCTGCGTTGACGAGCCACGTGGCTCGTTCATCTCCTTCATGGCCCCAGGTTGGGCGTGTTGGTCGCGACTAGCTTGTCCTGGCGCGCATGGGTGGTTGTCCGACCGCGCATGGGTCATGACAAGCACCGGTTCCCGGCTTAATCTCAGCACTATGGATGCCGTCATCGATATGTCGTCGTCCACCACCGTGGTCGGACCTCCGCGGCCCGCGGGTCCGACGGTCCTCGGCTTCGACCAGTTCTACGACGCGATCTCCGCCTCATTCGTCCCGGTCAAGGTGGTAGCGCCGTCCGTAACGACGTTCGTGGGTGAACTCGCGACCACACCACTGGGTGTGATGGAACTCGTATGCGTCAGCGGCTCGCCGGTCACCGCCACTCGCACCCCGCGCCTGATCCGGGCGGCAGACAGCGGGTATCTGAAAGTCAGCGTCGAGCTACGCGGCTACGGCGTCGTCACCCAGGACGGGCGTGAGGCAGCGTTGGCCCCGGGAGACGCTGCTGTCTACGACACCAGCCGACCCTACGAACTGCTGTTCGCGCACGACTTCCAGCAGCTGGTGCTCATGCTGCCGCGACAACTGCTATCGATTCGCCCGCGCGAACTGACCGACCTCACTGCGCGGCGCATTCCTGGGCGCACGGGCATGGGCGCAGTGCTGTCGCCTTTCCTGACGCTGCTCGCTCGGCAGTCACTCGCTGGTGAGCTCCAGCCGAGCCTAGAGCTGTGCGACGCCGTCATCGACTTGCTCAGCGCGACCTGTCGCAGCGCCGCAGACTCGGCGGGCACCGTGCCGCACTTGGCGCAGCGGGCGCTGCTTCTTCGCCTCCAAACACACATCGAGGAGCGGCTCGGCGACCCATCGTTAGACGCCATGACCGTCGCGGCGGCACACCGCATATCCGTGCGGTATCTCCAGAAGCTCTTCCAGGCAGAGGGAACGACGGTGAGCGCCTGGATCCGGCGACGCCGCCTCGAGCGGTGCCTCCGCGATCTGCGCGACGAACGGCTCCGCGGAATACCCGCGGCCGCGATCGGCGCCCGGTGGGGCTACACCGACCCCGCCAACTTCACCCGTGCCTTCCGCCACGAGTTCGGAAACCCCCCATCAACCTTCCGACCAGCCTGAGGGGCGCTGTTGCGCTGGTCGGTTGCCAGCAGCAGAGACACCTTTCCTGATGATCGCCACGCGGTCGGCTTCATCCTCGGCACCGGCCGGCTACCGGCTCCCGCGTGAGGTCATCGCGGTGGCAGGCACGCCGGTTCCGACGGCATCGTCGTGCACGTCCGGTGCCACATCAGCCACCACGCAGTTCGCTCGGGGTCTGCCTCCGCCCACGCTCATGCTGGTCGAGATCGCCTGCACGCCGTTGACGTATTCCCCGGTGGTGCCGCCGATGACGACCATCGAAGCGGTCGTGTCGGTCCGGTTGTCGGGCCGGTCGAATCCGAGCACGGTGCAGCGCCGCGCGATGCACTTCAGCACGATGTTCGCCGCGTTGTGATCGCCCGCGAGTCGGTGACGTGGGTGTGCCAGCAGCTGATGGGATCCTCGCCTCGCGCTGCTCTCCGAACGGGAACGCGACAGTGTCCATCTTGTCGCGCTCGGCGACACGAATCAGGAGATCGGCAAGAAGCCCTTCGTGTCCGTTCGCAGGTCGACATGTATCGCGCGCACATCGTGCGGAGCTCGAGCTCCAAACGCCAGCTGAGCTCGTGATGTTCGTGCTCGCGAACGGGGAATTGGTCCGGATGCCGGCTGAGACCCCGGGTCGAGCGTCGTCCTGCTGCATACCACCCGGGTACCGCCCCGGGGACATCGACGGGCGCGAACACCAGAACGGGATGTCAGCGTTGACCGCAGTCCCACAAACCAATCCACCCATCACGAAGGAGGAGACATGAGCACCACCGTTCCCACCGATATCGATATCCGTCCGTTCCGCGTCGGGGTTTCGGACGACAAGCTCGCCGAACTTCGGCGTCGCATCGCGGAGACGCGCTGGCCCGACAAGGAGCTCGTCACCGATCCGTCGCAGGGCATTCAGCTCGCGATGTTGCAGGAGCTCGCACGCTATTGGTCAGACGAGTACGACTGGCGCAAGCTTGAGGCGAAGCTGAACGCTTTGCCGCAGTTCGTGACCGAGATCGACGGGCTCGACATCCACTTCATCCATGTGAGGTCTCCGCACCTGGACGCGATGCCGTTGATCATCACGCACGGTTGGCCGGGCTCGGTGATCGAGATGCTCGAACTAATCGGTCCGCTCACCGACCCGACCGCCCATGGCGGCAACGCAGAGGACGCGTTCCACGTCGTGATTCCGTCGATCCCCGGCTACGGCTTCTCTGAGGCGCCGAAGGAAGTCGGGTGGAATCCCCGCCGTATCGCGTCCGCGTGGGTGGAGCTGATGGACCGCCTCGGCTACGACCAGTACGTCGCTCAGGGCGGCGATCAAGGTGCCAGTATCACCGACGCGATGAGCCGCATCGCGCCAGACGGGCTCCTCGGCGTTCACTTCAATCTGCTCAGTGCGGCCCCGCGAGAGCTCGTGATGGCTGCTGTGAACCTCAGGCTCGCGTTTTCTAGCGAGAACCGTGAGCAGCTGGGCAAGGTCCTGGGTGTCTTCATGCGCGGCTACATCGCCGAGATGGGCGAGCACCCGCAGACCGTCGGATATCCCCTCGCGGATTCACCACTCGGTCTCGCGGCCTGGATGCTGGACCACGATGCGGACAGCTACGAGAAGATCTCCCACGCCTTTCTTGACGGACAGCCTGCGGGCAACCTCACCCGCGACCACGTCCTCGACAACATCACCTTGTACTGGCTGACGAACACCGCAACGTCAGCCGCGCGAGTGTACTGGGAGGAGTCACAGGGTACAGCCGCGGCCTTCAAGAATCCGCCTCCCCACGTAACGCTCCCAGTTGCGTACACGGTGTTCCCCGACGAGCTCTTCCAAGCGCCGAAGCACTGGGTCAAGAGCGCGTACCACAACCTCATCTACTACAACGTGGCGGACAAGGGCGGCCACTTCGCGGCCTGGGAAGAGCCAGAGCTCTTCGCGGCCGAGATGCGAGCCGCGTTCAAGTCGCTGCGCTGATCGGCAGCTCGTGGGCGGCGGGCACCATTGCGCGCCGCCTGGCCGGGCCGGAGATCGCCCATGAGCTGTACGTTTCCCGCAACACCGTGGGGACTGATGTGCGCCACCTGCACGTTCTTGATGTTCGTGTCGAGGTCCTATCTCAAGGCGCGGTCGGGAACACGTTACGACGTGACGGGCGACTGCGGTGACACGTGAATACGAGACCCAGACGCGATGGTGCTTGGAATGACTATCGGGGTGAGGGAGACTCCGTCCACATGGCGCCGTACAGGAGGTCGCCGGCAATGACGCAGGTCGACAGCTCCCGAGTGTTCAACGCGAGCAGCGACGCGGTATGGCAGGTAGTCGCCGATCCCGCGCGGTTGGCCGAGTGGGTTCCGACCACGCGCATCGCCCAACGCGCCGACGCCGAAGAGGTGCACCTCGAAGGCGAATCACACGGTCACCCCTATGCGATCACCAGCCCGTTCCACGCCGAGCCCGCACACCGCCGCCTGGACTGGAGCGGCGAGCGTGTGCCGGGCTATGCAGGCTCACTGTTGGTTATTGACCGTGACGGGTCCGCCGAAGTGCAGATCCACCTCACCATCCCCGACGACAAGCTCCCACCCTCGGACGAGGTCATCGCCGAGATCCGGCGTGGGACGGAGGAGGCGCTAGATCGACTCGCAATGCTCGTCGCCTCCTAACCACGAACCCGCAGTCGGGCACGGCCGTCAGTGAATCAGCGGCACCATGCCGGGCGCTTGGCCGAACGCGGTGCGGCGACGCCGCAACTGCTTGCGGGGCGGCCGTCGATATGTCGGAGATCGCGCGTGATGATGGGCGCATGACTGAGGCCGGTTCTGACCAGCTGCATGCGACGATCCACTTGGTCGCGCAGACGACGATCACTTTTGATGCTGATGCGCTGTGGCCGTTGCACGGCGGGTTCTCCCGCGTTGATACGGATCTGCAGTCCTTCGCTGCTGAGGTAACCCGACGCTTGCGGGCGGACGGCTATGTGGGCTTCTGCCCGGACTCGGACAGCATCGCGGTAATACCACTCAGCGCGGTGAAGCGGATCGATTTCGGTGTCCGGAGATAGCCCTCGGCGGCCACCCGCCGGCTCACCCTCCCGGACACAGTCATCGCCTGGCTGGGCGCCACCGACGAAGCCGTCGGGCAGTGATTCCGGGGCCTGTAGGTGGTGGGCGATACTGGGATCGAACCAGTGACCCCTGCCGTGTGAAGGCAGTGCTCTCCCGCTGAGCTAATCGCCCGTCGCTCGGACGGCTCGGCCAGCGTACACGGGCCGATCTCACGATGAGTCGTAGACCAACCACCCGGCGCCCGCGAGCACGACGAGCAACGCCAGGCCCAGACCGCCGATGAGCACCTGGCCCCAACGCGGCTGACGGGCCACCCAAACCGTCCACCTGGCGACGAATCTGCGGCATGTCGTGAGCAGCCGCCGTGCCCATTGGAACTCGGTAGCCAGGATGCCCAGGCCGAGGAAGATGATCAGCCAACCAGGTCCGGGTAGCGGCAGCAGGACGGCCCCGACGATCACGACCGAGCCACCGACGACGCCGATCAATACTCGCCAGATGATCCGCCCGCCGGGCAGCCGGTGAACGCGCGCACGCACCGCGCCTGCCACTCGCCCCGCACGCCCCATGAGTCGACGCTAGTTTGCCGCCCAGATCAGCGCGCGTGGCTATTCGGTGGACCGCCCGAACTGTCCGGTAGGTCCGTCGGGCCCACTGCGAAGAATGCCAGTGCCGCGGCGGCGACGAGTGCGATCACCCCGAACACGTGCGCCACGCCCTGGTCGAGCACGGTGAGCAGTACGAAGCCCGCCACCAGGCAGGCCAGCGCCAGCCGCGCGAACCCGACCGCCGGCGTCCCGTACCGAGCAGTACGGCGAGCCGGCGTCGGCGCCGGCTCGGACGGCCGGTCGAACCCGCCGATGAGCATCAGACGGAACAGCAGGCCGAGCGACGGCGCGAGGATGATCCCGCCGGCCAGTACCGCCACGATTACCGCGATCAGCGTGGACCGCGGGGCGGCGGCCTCGTGCAGGGTGAGCCCGGGCAGCACCGTGGGCCGTTGTGCGGCGGCCCAGCCGCCGATGATCGCCGCCACGGCGACGGCCGCGCTCACTCGCGCCGGCTGGAATTTCGACCACCACACCAACGCCATCGTGCCCAGTCCCGCAGCCGCAGAGACGATCACCGCGGCCAGGCCCAGTCCGGATGTCAGGCCGTCATAGAGGTGACGCGCGTCCTGGCGAACGACGGCGAGTCCGGCCAGCGCCAGTGCTCCGGCGAGCACGCCGGAGATGAGTGCACGCATGCGGAACTCTCGTTCCAGATCTGGCTCGCCGAGCCGGACGGCGTCCGCGGCGAGGTACACCGCAGCGAGGAACGCACCGGCGACCACGGCCAGGCATCCGGTCAGGATCGACGTTGGGTTGACCCAGCTCGTCATCAGGTCACCGGCCGCGTTGCCGACCGGGACCCGTTGCGACGCGATCGCGCCGACCGCCGCGCCGAGCATGTACGGCGTGAGGATCGACGACGCCGCGAAGGTGGTATCGATGACGCGCCGCTCGTGCGGAACGTCGGTCGCCGACTGGAGCGCATACGCGATCCCGCGGAACACGATGCCGAACGCGGCGATCGACAGCGGGATGGCGAGCGTCGACGCCACCGAGCCCACCACCACAGGAAACGCCGTCCACGCGACGGTGAGAACGAAGATCAGCCATACATGATTGGCTTCCCATACGGGTGCCATCGCGTGGTGGGCGTGATCGCGGATCGCCCGCCCGCGCGGCCCGGGTCCCGACAGCAGCTGCCACAGCCCGGCCCCGAAGTCCGCACCGCCGAGCACCGTGTAGAGCACCAGTCCCGCCAGCGCGAACAGCAGCACGATCGTCTCGAGCACGGCTCAGCCCTCGCTTGCCGGCAACGGAGTGACGGCCAGGCGGCGCAGCGTCCAGGCGACGGCGCCGATCAGGATGAGGTAGGCGGCGGCCAGCACGGCGTAGCTCACCGGTATCCCGGACGCGCCGGTCACCGCCTCGTTGGTGCGCATGATCCGGTACACGACCCAGGGTTGACGGCCCACCTCGGTGGTCACCCAGCCGGCGATCAACGCGACCACCGACGCCGGAGCGGCCACCACCAGCGCCCCGTAGAACCACCGGGACGTCGGCAGGTTGCCACGGCGCCAGCGGACAAACAGAAAACCCAGCGACAGCAGTGCCAGCAGCGTCCCGATGCCGACCATGAGCTGGAACGCGATCCGAACGACGTTCACCGGTGGCTGGTCGTTCGCCGGGAAGGAGTTCAGGCCGGTGACCGTGGCATTGACATTGTGGAACGCAAGGAACGACAAGAGCCTCGGGACCGCGATGCCGTACTCGACGCGACCGTCGGTGTACCACCCGAGCACGTGGATGGGCGCGCCCCGCGTTGTCCGGCCCAGGCCCTCCAGTGCTGCGAGCTTGACCGGTTGCGTGTGAGCGACGTCGCGCGCGGCCCAGTCCCCGACGAGCACCTGCACCGGCGAGGCAACGGCCGCGGCGGTCAACGGCACGGCAAGCGCTATCCGTTCGTAGCGTCCCCACCGGCCGCGCAGCGCGCCCACCGCATACGCTCCGGCGACGAGGAAGCCGGTGACGATATAGCCGGCGAGGTACATATGCACGAACTCGTGCCAGAAATAGGAGTTCCCGAACAGCGCCCGCCAAGGGTTGACGTCGGTGACCTTGCCGTCGACGAGGCGGAAGCCTTGAGGATGGTTCATCCAGCCGTTCACTGAGATGACCATGATCGAACCAAGTACGCCGGCCACCGCGATGGGCAGGCCGGTGAGGAAATGGGCGCGAGGCGAGAGCCGGTCCCACCCGTACACATAGATGCCGATGAAGATCGCCTCGAGAAAGAAGGAGAATCCTTCGATCGCGAAGCCCAGTCCGAAGACGCTGCCGAACGTCGCGGTGAAATTCGGCCAGAGCAGAGCCATCTCGAAGCTGAGGACGGTGCCAGTTACGACGCCCGCCGCGAACAACGTCACCAGCACCTTGGTCCAGCGGCGGGCCAGCGTGCGGTAGACCACGTCACCCGTTCGCAGATAGCGCCACTCGATGAACAGCACCAGTGCCGGGAACGCGATCCCGAAGCACACCAGCGGGATGTGCACCGCGAACGACAGCGCCTGCATCTGGCGTGCCTGCAGCAGGTAGCTCTGTTGCACCGGCGCCAAGCCGGCAACCACCGCACTGAGCATCGCCGCACCTCGCCGCTGCTCGGCCCCGCGCGCAAATCATGGCACTCGGCGAGTGATGGTCAAGTAGCGCCGTATCCGGTTGCGGGTCGCGTCACATCCGGAGCGGGTGCGGACCGCCCCCATTCGGGAACGGTCCGCACCTGTGCACGCTCAACGCGCCACGGTCAGTAATACCATCGGCGCCCGCCGACGGCGTGCCCCGTGCCACCGGCGATCGCCAGAATCAGGCCGACGACAATCGCGATTATGCCCAATGTCCACAGAATTGATATACCTGCTAGAAACCCGATGACCAGCAGAATAATGCCGAGCAGAATCATTGCTAACACTCCTCACGTTACTGCGAGCCGCGCCGTCCTGTGAGCATCGATTTAGCCCCGTATAACCAGCACCGCGGTCGCACGTCATGGTTCTTACCCAACGCGAGAAAGTTCAACCCGTCCCGCTGAACCACTCCGTATGCACGAGCATCCACGCCACGCCCACAATGCCAGCAGCATCGCCACCACGACCTCGCTGGCCGACAGCGCGCGTTCGACCAGGCCGCCAAGGCGCCATACGGACAGGGGCGTGACCAGTTCGATCACCGACCCCGTTAACAGCACCGCAAACCATGCGCCGGCCGAGTACGAAGCCCGACGCGCGATGCCCGGCAGTCGCGAACAGCCAGTTCTGGTGCGATGCCGACTGCCAAGCACGATCGGCGTCACGAGCAATCCGCCGAACGCCACCATCGCGGCCGTCCAGTGCGCCCATCCGCTCGGGGACAGGCCTCCGGCAGAGCCCTGATCCGGGAACACGACCAGGACTACGAGGCAGACGCAGCACATGGCCGTGGCCACGAAGGACCCTGACCCCAACTCGACGAGGTCTGCGGCAACAAGCGCGCAGAGCAGCGTCGCCAAGCCCACGGCCAAGACAACGACTGCGAGATCGAACAGCCAGTTGTAACGGGTGAGCGCATAGTCGCTGATCGGCTGGCTCAGCGGACTTATGCTCTTGGAAACGTCATGTAGCAGCACAAGCAGGGCGGCGCCCAGCAGCACCAACAATATAGCTAGTAGGGCGAGTCGCCGCGTTCTTGCCGACGGTGCTGAGATGGTCGGTAATTGTGCCTGTATATGATTTGGGGACGACACTAGTAACACCGATGGCTCCTGCCGCCTGGATGCCTGCCTGCGCATCCAGGCGGCACGTCATTGCTGTATTCGAATTACCCAGGCGGCACGCCTTTCAATCCCCTGCGGCATGTGATGCCGGCCTCCTCGCGCCGCGCTCACGACGACGTAAGTTCGCGGGCGATCGTGCTCAGGTCGCGGACCAACTCCTGGTACGCCTTGTCGCGGTCCGCCGGATCGGCGCGCAGGATGGCCGATGGGTGCACGGTCGCGGCGGCCCAGCGCACCGGCAAGTCAGCGCCGGCATACGGCCCGCGCGGTGGCGGCCAGTCGAGACGCTCACCACGGTGGGCCGTTAGGCGGAAGGCATCACCGAACAATGCGTGGGCGGCGACAGCTCCCATCGCCACCACGCCATGAGGCCGGATAGCAGCGAGCTCAGCCGACAGCCACGGCCGGCATGCGGCGACGTGCCTGGCCGCAGGCGTTTCGTGAATGCGGCGTTTACCACGCGCGGCGACCTTCCACCGAAAGTGCTTGACCGCGTTGGTCAGATACACGCGATCGCGAACTAGACCCGCCTCGGCGAGAGCGCGGTCCAACACGCGCCCTGCCGGTCCGACGAACGGAACACCCTGCCGGTCCTCGATGTCGCCCGGCTGCTCACCGACCAGCACAAGCTCTGCCCGGGTGGGTCCGGCGCCGAACACCGTCTGCGTCGCGTGCTGATACAGGTCGCAGCCGCGGCACTGCGCCGCGGCTTTCGCCAGCGCACGCAGACCGCCGCGTTCGGGGACGAACGGCGCTGCGCTCGTCTCCGTCGGCATCGATCACCTCCGGGCATTCAACTATCTTTGTCGATACCCGCCCAGCGGGCGTTCCAACCCATTCCTAGCCACCTCAGAGGAGTTGCTGGCCACCATCGACGTCGTAGGTCGCACCCGTCAGCGCGGTATTGATCATGAGGTGTACCGCAAGTGCAGCAACATCCTCGGGCTGTATCACGCGCCGGATCGGCAGCGTGGAGCGCAGCTGTTCGCGGCGTGCGGCGATGTCGTCGCCGAGCAGCCTCGCCGACAGCGGCGTGTCGACGAAGCCGGCCGCGAGGAGATTGACGCGGATCGGCGCGATTTCGAGCGCAAGGTTCCGGGTGAGCGCAGGCAGCCCGGCCGTCAGCACCGAAATGGTCGAGAGCCCGACCGCCGGGCGACGTCCGCCCGTGCCACCGATCAGCACGAGGGAGCCGCCCGGTCGCACTGCGCCGATCGAGTAGCGCGCAACCTGGATCGGCAAGAACATGTGCTGTTCAATATCGCGGCGTGCCTCGTCGAGGTCGATCTCGGCCAGCGGCGCGTAGTAGGGGCCGCGGCCGCTGACCATCACGTGGTCGACGGTTCCGGGCAGCTCGTTAAAGAATTGCTCGAGACGAGCGAAGTCCGTCGCATCGAAGGCCGCGGTGCGCAGCGCGTCGACTGCCTCCGCCGCCTGCTTGAGGCGGTCGACGTCGCGGCCGGTGAGGATGACGTCGGCGCCCTCTTCACGCGCAAGCCGAGCGGTCGCGAGTCCGATACCGGAGCTCCCTCCGATCACGACAACGGTCTGGCCGAGCAGTGCCGGTTCGCGCCCAGGTGCAGGATTGGTTGCTTCGGTCATGGCTCCTCCATCAGTGGTTTCAGTAAGTGTCGCCGGATAGCTAGTCGCTCGCCTCCGTCGAATACCCGGGTGACGCCCTGGTGCGACTCGAGGCGTGCCACGCAAACGTTGACCGCGCAATCCGAGAACGGAGGCGCCGCGATGGAATACCTGGTCACCATGACGACGCACGTGCCGGATGGGACTGCGGACGACGTCGTCGACGACGTCCGGGCTCGTGAATCGGCGCGGGCACACGAACTCGCGCTGGCGGGGCACTTGCTTCGCCTATGGCGCCCTCCCTTGCGGCCGGGTGAATGGCGCACTCTGGGGCTGTTCGCAGCCGGTGATGCCGGCGAGCTCAAGGAGGTGCTCGCCTCGATGCCGCTGTCCATGTGGCGCACCGACGAGGTGACGCCGCTATCCCAGCATCCGCACGATCCGGGGCCAGGACAGGTGCTCCCAGGACAGGACGTTGCAGAGTTCCTCACCACCCTTACGGTCACCATTCCGCCCGGCACCCCATCCGAGGTCGTTGCCGAGGTCTACTCCCGCGAGCAGGCCCGCTCGCGGGAGCTGGCGGAGCACGGCTGGTTGCTGCGCCTATGGCGCCTGTCCGGCGAGCGACGTGCGTTGGGCCACTGGCAGGCACGCGATTCCGAACAGCTGAGCGGGATTCTGGCTTCGCTGCCGCTGGCCCCGTGGTGGACCGTTGAGACGGTTCCGCTTACCCGGCACCCGAACGATCCGGCGATGCCGGGCACCGCGCGCTGACGTCGCGCTGTTCGCTCCGACCGCGGTCCTCTGGCCCACCAGCGGATCGGACGTGAACAGGTGGGAGGAGAACTCCGACCTCACCCCGGACAACGACGGGCAGGTCGTCATCCCGACGTAACTACCGGCGCACGATCGTCGCCCGCGAAGTCAGCTCGCGACCATCCCGGTGATCCGTGCCGGCGTCAGGCGCGCGATCAGCCGCGAGGAGCCCGGTGGGTCGGGCGGCGGATCCTCGCCGGTGTACTTGCGGGTCAGCTCGATCGACAGCGCGCGGTCAGGATCAGGCACGAGCTCGACCGTGCCGCGGATGTCCACCGTGTCGTAAGGGTCGTCGAGCGCGAAGACAGTGACGGAAGCACGTGGGTCGCGGCGCAGGTTACGTGCCTTCAACCGCAGGTCATGTGTGGTGAAGACCAGGACATCGCCGGCACGTGCAATCCAGATGACCGAAGTCTGCGGGCTGCCGTCCGGCATCAACGTGGCCAGCACTGCGAAGCTGGTCCCGTCGAGCAGGTTCCGGATGCGTTCATCGAGCATGAGCGCCATGCGTTGAGTGTCCTCGGCCGGTGGCACCAGGGCCTGACGCACCGACCCCGGCACAGCCGGACACGCGAGCACTTGACGTGGATATCGGCGCGGGTGTAGGTCAGCAGACGGTTCTGCGGCACGTCTACAGCTGGTGACGGTTCCGGGCCGGCACCGTCGGTGAGGAGAGCAGATGACTGGAATGAGGTTTGCCTCGGTCGCGGCAGTCTCCGCGGTTGTGCTCGGGCTGAGCATGTCTACCGCTGCCGCGGGCACGGGGAGCAGCTCAGCAACGGTCATCTCGGGAACAGCGGGTGCGAGTACCGCCGCCTGCCTGGCGCACGTCCCCGGCGGTTTGGGCGAGGACTGGTACGACTCCTACACGCCGGGGTGCACGGGTCACGACGAGCCCGAGCTCGACCCGGTCTCGTCGGCGTCGCGCTCCGCGCAGAACATCACCTGGCACGTGCAGCTGCCGGCAGACGGGACGTTCCCGGTATCGAGCGTCGGGCCGACGTTCTGGTTCGGAGGTACGGTCAAGGACTCCAACCCGCACAAGATCGGCCAGAAAGGGTTCCTCGAACTGCAGTTCTATCCCGACTCCTTCACCAAGAACTGCGGGTCAACCGGAAGCTTCAGCGTCGTGCACGCGCCCAACGTCTACACCGCGTGCTCGCCGGTCTGGACGCTGGCAAAGCAGGGACAGCAGATCGCCGAGCCGGCCGCCTTCAACGGCATGCTGACGGACGCCACCGGGAAGGCCCCGTTCGTCATGCACGCCCTCGACGTTGTCGACGTCCACATCTGGGCGCCGGGCTCGAGCTCGCCCTACCAGGAGCAGGTCAGGGACGAGACGAGCGGACAGACCTCGAGCGTGCTCGTGCTGATCAGCCCTAAGGACGGCCCGCTGACTCCGGAGTTCAGCACGCAGGAGGTCGGCAATGCGCTCGACTGGGGCGGCGTGTGGGACACGCCGATGGCGTTCGTCTGGGAGATCGGCCACTCGGACCTCTACGGGGACCACCCCGGCGCGTTCTGCGTTCCGGGCCAGACGTTCTGCGGTTCGTTCAACAGCGACAACTGGGCCGGCTTCCAACCGATCCGGATCTTCGACGTCACCTTCGGCGACAACACGCACCAGCAGCACTGGGCCGCGGTCTCGGACACCGGCGGCAAGGCCGAGGTGCTCGGCAACTCGTTCGTCGGCCCCACCGACTGCACGGCGTACGGCGGCCCGTACTGCATCTACCCATGGTTCTCGTCGGACCGTGGCGCGATCAACTACGGCGTCGGCTCCAACAACCTCGGGGGGGTAGACCAGTTCGCGCAGACGGCGACCTGCCCGTCGACCGGCGTCTTCCCGGGCCTGACTTACTGCGACACGATCATCAGGTAGCTCCGGCCGCTGCCACCATTCGGCGCACCCCAGCCAGCCAGCGATCCGGGTCGCCGGCGAGCTGCGCCCAGTACGTCGCCACCTCAGCCTGCGGGAGGATCAGGAACCGCTCAGCGGCTAGGCCCTTGATCACCGCGTCGGCCACCTGGTCGGGCGACACGATCGGACCGGCCGCCGCCACAGCTCGGGCCGGGGCGTGGCCGGCGGCCAGCGAGTCCATGAGCAGCGGGGTGGACACCCCCTGCGGGCACAGCACGCTGACGCCGATGCCGCGGCCGCCGTATTCGACGGCCAGCCATTGGGCCAACCCGACGGCGGCATGCTTGGTGGCCGTATAGGGCGCGTCGCCCGGCGCGGTGAGCAACCCTGCGGCCGAGGCGGTGTTGAGGAGGTAGCCGCGCCCGCGTGCGAGCATCCCGGGCAGCACCGCCCGCGCGGCGTGGACGTGAGCCATGACGTGCACGTCGAACGCGTCTCGCCAAGCCCGCTCCGGCACGTCGAGCCCGGCGCCTGTTGCGATGCCTGCGTTCGAGCAGAACAGGTCGATGCGGCCATGCTGGTGCTCGGTGTGTGCGACCAGATCGGCCACCGCTGCGGCGTCGGTGACGTCAACGGTGTACGGCGCCGCCCCGATCTCGGCGGCCACCGCCGCGGCGGCCTCGCCGTTCCGGTCGCATACGACGACCGCCGCCGCACCGTCGGCGGCGAAACGCCGGGCCAGGGCGGCGCCGATACCGCTGCCCGCGCCGGTTACGACGACGACGGCGTCCTTGACGTTCACGGCGCCAGCCTCCGCAATAGGTCGGGCAGGTCGGCCCCCCGAGGCGGCACGACGGCCAGGACCGGGGTGCCGACGCCGGCCTTGACGTACTCGCGTACCTGATCGCGGCACGCCTCGGGAGCACCATGCAGCACCAGCGCGTCGACCACGTCCTCGGGAACGGCAGCCGCCGCCCCGGCCCGGTCACCAGCGGCCCATCGCTCGTGCATGTCGCGCAGCACCTCACCTCGGCCGAGCCAGTCGTGGAACGCCGCGTACGCCGGAACGGTCAGGTAACCGGCGATGAGGCGCCGGCCGACCGCCCGGGCATACGCGACGTCGTCGCTCGGGCAGACGAAGATGCGCGCCACGACCTCGGCTCCAGGATCGTCGATCGCCTCGACGCAGCGCCGCACGTCGCTTGCGGCCAGCCAGTTCAGAATCGCCCCGTCGGCCTCCCGCCCAGCCAGGCGCAGCATCTGCGGGCGCAGTGCGGCGAGCACGATGGGCGGCGGCGGCGCCGGCGCGTTCTCCAGCGCGAACCTGCCGACCCGCTCACCGGCCAGCGCTGCCCGCACGAACCGCAGCACGTCACGAGTGCGCCGGTACGGCTCTTCGTACGGAATGCCGTTCCAGTCCTCGACGATCACCGGGCTGGACGCACCGAGTCCCAGCACGAACCGGCCGGGCGCAAGCGCCGCCGCCGTGGCCGCCGACATCGCGATCAGCGCCGGACCTCGCGTGTAGACAGGCACGATCGCGGTGCCCAGCCGCAGGCTCGGCGCCCACTGCGAGGCCAGGACGAGCGGCGTGAACGCGTCGGCACCGGCGACCTCCGCACTCCAGGCGTCGGTGTAGCCGAGGCCCGGCAGGGCTCGCACCAGGTCGGCTTGCTCGGGCAGCGGCAGGCCAGGTAGCGGGATCGTCACGCCCCAGCTCTGCTTGCCGTCACTGTTCGCGCGAGCGCTCATTGGCTGGGCTCGTTGCTCCAGGCCGTTAACGCTTCGCGGGAACTTCAGGCATCGCCGCAGCCTAACGGTTATTGCCCGCGATGTGCGTGGCAATCCGGCAACGGGACGACACGACGTCAGCAGCACAAATGCTTCCCGCGTCTGCGCGCTCATCGACAGGATCGCGCGCCCGGCAGCGTTTCGGGTCTTGGCCAGTGCAAGCGTGGACTGAAGCCAGCGCCGCTGTTCCTTCCCTGCGTCGGACCTAGTAGAAAGCCAACAATGGGAAGAACTGCGGTCAACGTGCTTTACGTCCTCGCAATGATGGCGGTCGTGGTAGGCGTGGACGTCCTGTTCTTCCGACACCATGCCTGGCAGCGGCTTGCGGTAAACATCGGAATTGTCTTCGTGTTCGTGGCGTTCTACTTCAGGTTTCTGAAGCGTCCATGAGCGCACCCATCGCAATGCTGCTCACGCGGCTGCGCGGCGCCGGCGGGTGACGCCTCTGCAGGATCGACGCCTACGGTCCAGGGTCGAACCCCTCCTCGCGAAGGCGCTGCCGGGCGGCAGCTGCCCGGTCGCGCGCGGATTGCGCCCGCTCACGGGCCACCGCTGCTAGCTCTATTGCTCGTTCCTGCAGCTGCTCGTCGCGGTCCTGCAGGGCATGCCCTTCCATCTCGGCAGCGAGCTGGTCGAGCCGGCGCGCCGCAGCCTCGTGCCTGTCGATGGCCAGCCGTTCGGTTTCGACCGCACGAGAAAGGGCCGACTGCACCGCGAAATCGCGGCGATCCCCCGCCACCCCATCAGTGGACCACGTCGAACACGCTCTATGCACTCACCGGCAGGATCATCCACAGTGGGGCGCCAACTCGGTGCGCCACAAGCTCGACAGAACCATGCATAACGGTGCGGCGCATGGCTCGTCGCGGACGGAGATGATCACGCCGCGTCATGGCTGCGGAGGTTGCCGTCGGCGAGGTGGAAGACCTGGTCGCAGCGCTCGGCGATGTCGGGGTCATGGGTGGCGATCACGACGATGCCTCCCCGACCCGCGACGGCGAGGACGAGGTCGAGAGCGTGCTGTTTAGCCTCGTGGTCGAGTTCGGCGGCGAACTCGTCGGCGAGGAGGATGTCGGGTTGGATGACGAGGGCGCGTGCGATCGCGACGCGCTGCTGTTGGCCCCCGGAGAGTTCCTCGACGAGGTGGTCGGCGACGCCACTCAGGCCGACAAGGTCGAGAATGTCGCTCGCTTGGTGACTTACCTCCGCGCGAGTGAGCCTGCCTGCCGCGACGTGTGGTTGAATCGCGATCTCGATGTTCTCCGCGGCGGTGAGCAGGCTGGCCAGGCCGTAGCCTTGCAGCACGAACCCCAGCCGAGCGTCCGGTGGGTCGCGGCGAACATCGCCCGCGTCAGGGCGATCGAGCCCGCCGAGTACGGCGAGCAGGCTGGACTTGCCGCTGCCGGACGGGCCCATCACGCCGATGACCTGGCCGGGTTGCGCGAGCAGCGAGACGCGATCGAGCAGGGTGCGTCCGCCTCGCCGGTAGCAGAGCTCGGTGGCAACCAGGGGTCCCAGTCGCGGCCGGTGCGCCTCGAGCGCTGCGGTAGCTGCCTCGGGAGGCCCTGGATGTTGCTCGCTCATGCGGCGCCGTCTTTGAGGAGCCGACCCTCGTGGAGCCGGATGGTGCGATCGAGGCCGGCAGCGACCTGAGGATCGTGGGTGACAGCGACAACGGTGGTCGCGAAGTGTGTGCTGATGTGCCGCAGGAGCTCGACGACCCGATCACGATTGGCCGAATCGAGCTGGCTGGTGGGCTCGTCGGCGATCAGCAGCCCGGGGTGGTTGGCCATGCCGACGGCGAGAGCCACCCGCTGCCGCTCGCCGCCACTGAGACGATCGACGGGAACGCTCGCCAAATCGGCCAGTCCGAGGTCGCGGAGCAGCCGGGCGGGGTCCGGCAGGTCGCTGCGGCCGGGGAAGCTGCGCGGACCACGCTGAGCGAACCGGATGTTGTCGAACGGGTCGGCAAACGGGAGCAGGTTTCGGCTGGGGCTCTGCACGGCGATGCCAACACGCTTCGCGCGGATTCGGAGCAGCGCGGTCTGCGACATGGCGCTGAGCTCGTTGTCGCCGATGTAGACGTATCCGGACGTGGGGCGTTGTAGGCCGGCGAGGATGTTGACGAGGGTGGACTTGCCGGACCCCGACGGTCCGATGATCGCGCTGGTGGTGCCCGGGGCGATGGTCAGGTCGATGCCGTCCAGTGCGACGAGCTGCTCGCCGTCGATCTGATACACGTGCCGTAGCTCGTCGCAGCGCACCTCGAGCCCGGTCATTCTTCTGCCTCGCGAAGTCGGGTGGGGACGGCCGCTCGGAGCACGGCGGCAGCGGCGACCATGGCAGTCAGGCACACCAGGACCAGGAATGCGGCGGCGAACGCGATGATCGGCGGTACCGGCGGCTGGTAGCGCAGCAATATCGGAGTGGTGTCGGCGAACTCCGGGATAACCGGCATGGCCAGCCGGGCAGCGAGGGCTCCGGCCGGTATCCCGAGAAGCACCGCGGCGCCGAGTATCAGCACCTGCTCGATAACCCCACCGCGATACAGCGCTCGACGTGGCACACCGACCACGCGCAGCGCGGCGGTCTCATACGAGCGGCGTCGGGCACTAGCACTGATCGCGACTGCGGTGCCGCCGACTGCAACCAGGGCCCCGATGATCGCGCAGGCCAGCAGCAGGAACAGCGAGAGCGCCGGGGCTTGCCTGCCCAGCTGGATGATTCGCGATCGCGTGGTCTGGACACCTTGCAGCGTGAGCCCCGCCGCGCGTAGCCGGGCCAGTGCGTCGTGCGGCGCGTGGGGGCCAAGCCAGACCGTCCAGTTGGCCTCAGTGTCGAAGGCGGGCAGCCGCGCGCGTACGAAGACCAGGTTCGCGACCAGCCCGTTGTCGAGCACGACCGGCAACACGCGGGCCCACTGCCCGACGGTGAAGGTCGCGACAGTCGAGAGGTTGTCGATCATCTGACTTGGACGTGGTGCATGCCCACCGGTGATCACGCTGGCAGGAGTGGCCACGACGGGCAACGGTTGTGGGGGGAAGTAGCTGATGGCGCTGTACCCGCTGCTGCTCCGGTAGTCATCGCGTAACCCGGCCGGCGTGGCGTGCAGCTTGTCGCTGCTTTCGCTGACCTCGGGCCCGGCGCGCCACGTCCCAGGCCGGATCAGCGACGTGTTGACCGCTGCCCAGCGCGAATGCTGATACTGCTCGATCCGGCGCACGAGCAGCCGTCCGGACATGACGCCGTCGAAGGTGACCGGCCGGTTCCAGGCCAGCCCGAGTAGCGTGCAGCCGGCTGCACAGTCCAGCCGTGCGGTATAGATGTGGGTGCCGGACCGGAGAGTGCCCGCGGTCACCATCAGGAACGGTTCACGCGAACTGCGCATTACGAACTGGATCTGTGGGGGCGCGCCGCGGATGCCCGACGCGCTGATCACCACGCGCATCGTCGTTGCCGTGGTGTCCAATTGCGCGACCTGGGACGCGCCGATCGTGTGCGCGATCTGCGCGGCGCTGGGCCCTCCGCTGGCCGAATAGCCCACCCTGGCCATCCGGCGCGCATCGACCGCGAGCACTGTACCGACGACCGAGTCGCCCCCGTCGGGTAACCAGGTCGCGGCCGCCATCGCCCAACGCCCGTCCGGGTCTGCCCTCCCGACCGCCGCCACCGGGTCCTTGCCACGCGAGTACTGCACCGCGACCACACGGTGTGCGCCCAACTCGGCATGCGCTCGCGCGTTCCGGTTCGCCGCGGCGACCGCCACACCACTGACGCCGAACGTCGCCAGGCCGACCGCTACCGCCAGCATCGCAGCGAGACGCAGCCCGGCCGGACGCCGCGCCACCTGCCGCGCCGCGAGGAACAACCCGATTCGGCCGGACCCACGAGTCGGCCGCAGCAGCGTTCTGGTGAGCAAAGGCAGCGCACGGGTACCCAACAACGCCACCGCCACTACCAGCAGCCCGGGTGCGAGCAGCGCGGTGGCGTTATTGCCGTGTCCCCCGCCGCGTCGCAACACCACCAGTCCCGCGAGCGCGGCCAGCGACAACGCCACGTCGAGCAACAATCCGGCGCGCGACGCGGGGAGCGATCGTGTGGTGCGCCGCCACTGCGCCAGCACACTGCGTGTCAAGGCGCGGTAGGAGGCAGCGATCGCGGCCACAACGGCACCGGCAAAGCCGAGGCCCAACGCGGCCACGGAGGACCACGTCACGACAACCGGGGTGTGCGGGGCGAGCACGGCGCTTGAGAACAGGCGCGCCGCGAGCCAGCCGAGCCCAAAGCCGATCGGCATCGCGATGGTGAGCAGGACCAGCGGCTCACCCAAAGCGAACCGCGCCGTCCACCACGGCCGCAGACCGCGCAGCTTCGCCAAGGCGATCTCGTTGCCCCGCGACTCGACCGCGTCGGTAACCACCTCGAACAGCACCAACCACGCCAGCAAAGCCAGCTGCAGGGTTACCAGCAGCGTGCCGCGATCGACCAGGTTGCGCTCGTGAGCGGCCGCGTCCAGCACCTTGACGAGGTCCGTCGACATCCGCCAATTGACTTGCTGTCCCTTGCATGCGACCCCGCACGAGCTCGCGGTGTGGTATCGGCGCTGCAAGCCAGCCACGTCGCGGCGCAACCTCGGTACATCGTTCAGACGGATCGCAGCCTGGTCCAGCGGGTAATCCCACAAAAGGGTCGCTTGGGTCGACGGCTGGAGTGCCGCCGTCTCGTCTCGGTCGACGAAGACCGCGTCGACCGTGTCCGGCCCATCGGTGCCCTGGAACGCCTCGAAGTAGTCGTGCCCGAACCAGAACGCCTCGTGCGGATCGCGCGGCGTGTATGTTCCGACGATCTGCAACCTCGGCCCGGCCGCGAAGGTGATCCGGCCGCCGAGCCGCCACCCGTAGTCGTTGTCGACCGTCCGCTGACTGACCAATACCTGCCCCGGCCCGCTGGGGCACTGCCCGGTCACGATGATCAAGTGGGCGCAGGCACCGTCCCGCCACAGCATCCCTACCCGAACCGACGGCGGCACACCCCGTGCGTCGGCGAAGGTCTGTACATAGATCGATCCGGTCCGCGTCGGATAGCCATGCACCGCGCCCGGCGTCGGAGTCTTCGCCTGGGCTTGCGCGAACTGCGAGATCGGGGCGGTCAACTGGAGCACACTCGGCATGTCCTGAAACTCCAGCCCTGTCGCCGAGCCCGCCTGCGTCAGCTCGTCCCGCAGCGTCGACTCCCCTGCCGCCCGCGCATACAACGGCCCGAGAACTGCGGCTCCGATCACCAGCGCACCGACCACCAGCACCGAGGCTGAGAACCCCCGGCGCCACCACAAACCCTGCAGTAACAGCCAGCTGCGCCGACGCGAGCGATCCACGCCCATTCGCACTACCGGTTGCCGGAGAGCAAGATCGGGAAAGGCCCTGCCGAATGCCGGTCAACCAGTCGAAGATCGTCCATTGATGCCGGCAGGGCTTCGTCGAGCCAACGAATGCGCAGGTCAATCAAGTAGGGACGCATCCTCGCTCTCGCTGTCACTCCCGAATGATGACAGAGGGCGCCGTCAGCGTCGGCATCATCGGTGGGCTGGTGTCGCTCGAACTGACGCGTGTCCTGGTGGACGGCGAGGATCCCTTGCCAACTAAGGACATTCGTTGGTGGGCGATACTGGGATTGAACCAGTGACCCCTACCGTGTCAAGGTAGTGCTCTCCCACTGAGCTAATCGCCCGTATTCGGTTGTCGTCGGTGCGAGGCGGCGGCGGGAATCGAACCCGCGTACAGGGCTTTGCAGGCCCTTGCCTAAGCCACTCGGCCACGCCGCCGGATGGGCCGGCGACCCGACCGCTCCTGCCTGCCACCCGGTTTCGAGCCCGCCGGTGAGGCCAGCGGGGCCGCCAGGGGTGGCCCGAGCGGACGACGGGACTCGAACCCGCGACCCTCACCTTGGCAAGGTGATGCGCTACCAACTGCGCTACGTCCGCGAAGCACCCGCGCGATGTCGAGCACCGGCCGATGACTCTAGCCGATCGTAGAACACCGCTCCAAACCGCCTCAGCGAGTCGCGGCCTGTGCCGCAAGCCGCCGCCACAGGGCGTCGACCTGCGTGGCGAGAGCCTCTCGACCACCGTCGTTGCGGAGAACCACGTCGGCGATCGCACGCCGATCCTCGTCGCTCGCCTGCACCGCGATGCGGGCCTTCGCCTTGGCCACGGGCAGCCCGCGCGCCGCAAGCCGACCCAACCGGATCGGGAGGTCGGCCTCGACGACCACGACGACGTCGAAGCCACCGGCCAGGCCGTTTTCGGCGAGCAAGGGCACGTCGTACACGACGATCGCATCGTCCGCGACGGCTGCCATCAGCTGCGCCGACCGCTTCGCAACGAGAGGGTGCACGATCTCGTTCAGCTCGTAGCGGGCGGCGTCGTCCGAGAACACGATCTCGGCGAGCCGCCCCCGGTCGAGTTCGCCGTCGGCGCCGACAACGTGCTCGCCGAACCGCGCGACCACGGCGTCGAACCCCGAAGTGCCGGCCCGAACGACCTCAAGAGCGATCACGTCCGCGTCGATGACAACCGCGCCGTGCTCTGCGAGCAGTGCGGCGACCGTCGACTTACCCGAACCCAGCCCGCCCGTCAGGCCAACTCTCACGAGCAAACGCTACTGGCCCGTCGCACCCGAGGCTTATCTGCCGGCTAGCTTCTCCCGCAGAGCGGCCAGCGCCTCGTCCGACGCAAGAGTGCCGCTGTTCGCGGGCTGCTCGGACACGTAGGACGTGGCCTCGCCCGCCTCCGCAGCTGCCTCGGCGTCGGCCCGGCGCGCATCCTCGAGTTGCCGCTTGTGCGCCTCGAACCGCTCGCGGGCGGCAGCATAGCGGCGCTCCCACTCCTCGCGCTGCGATTCGTAGCCGGGCAGCCACTCCTGCGTGTCGGGGTCGAAGCCCTCGGGATAGATGTAGTTGCCCTTGTCGTCGTACTGGGCCTCCATGCCGTACTGCGCGGGGTCCCAGTTGTCCTCGGTCAACTGGCCCTCGTTGGCCTGCTTGAGCGACAGCGAGATGCGGCGGCGCTCCAGGTCGATGTCGATGACCTTGACCATCAACTCGTCACCGACTTGGACGACCTGCTCGGGGATCTCCACGTGCCGTTCGGCCAACTCGGAGATGTGCACCAGGCCCTCGATGCCGTCCTGTACACGCACGAACGCGCCGAACGGAACCAGCTTGGTGACCCGGCCGGGGACGACCTGGCCGATCTGGTGGGTGCGGGCGAACTGCCGCCACGGATCTTCCTGCGTCGCCTTGAGCGACAGGGAGACGCGCTCGCGGTCCAGGTCGATGTCGAGTACCTCGACAGTGACCTCCTGGCCCACCTCCACCACCTCGGAGGGGTGGTCGATGTGCTTCCAGGACAGCTCCGACACGTGCACCAGACCGTCGACGCCGCCGAGGTCGACGAACGCGCCGAAGTTGACGATCGACGACACGACGCCGTTGCGGACCTGGCCCTTGGCCAGCTTGTTGAGGAATTCGCTGCGCACCTCGGACTGCGTCTGCTCCAGCCACGCCCGGCGCGACAGCACGACGTTGTTGCGGTTCTTGTCCAGCTCGATGATCTTCGCCTCGAGGGTGCGACCGACGTAAGGCTGCAAGTCGCGGACGCGGCGCATCTCGACCAGAGATGCCGGGAGGAAGCCACGCAGGCCGATGTCGAGGATCAGCCCACCCTTGACGACCTCGATGACAGTACCCTCGACGACCTCGTCGTTCTCCTTCTTCTGCTCGATCGTTCCCCAGGCGCGCTCGTACTGCGCGCGCTTCTTGGAAAGGATCAGCCGGCCTTCCTTGTCCTCCTTCTGGAGGACCAGCGCCTCTATGTGATCGCCGACCTTGACGACGTCGTTCGGGTCGACGTCGTGCTTGATGGAGAGTTCGCGCGAGGGGATGACACCCTCGGTCTTGTAGCCGATATCGAGCAGTACCTCGTCCCGATCGACTTTGACGATGGTGCCCTCGACGATGTCGCCGTCATTGAAATACTTGATGGTCTTGTCGATGGCGGCGAGGAAGTCGTCTGACGAGCCGATGTCGTTCACGGCGACTTGCGGTGTGCCCGGAGGTGTCATGGTGGACGTCATAGAGTAGGTCGGTTTCCAACTGTCGTAGATGGCGCGGAGCGGGCCATTTCGCCGGTGAACGCGCCTCTCCGCCGCCGGCACAGCCGGTGGCTAAGTCAGAAACGTGCATGACGAGCGCGAGCCTGCTCCCTGTTGAGGCACGCAGACCTGCAACGCAGTTCACAGCCTACGGACCGGGCGGCTTGCAGGCAACGCCGGGTCTGTCTCGATCACGATACGGTGCGCAAATGGACGCCGATGTGATCGTGGTGGGCGCCGGCCTCGCGGGCCTCGTCGCGAGCGCCGAACTGGCAGATGCGGGCCGACGGGTACTGCTACTCGACCAGGAGCCCGAGCAGTGCCTGGGCGGGCAAGCATTCTGGTCGTTCGGGGGGCTGTTTCTCGTCGACTCCCCCGAGCAGCGGCGGCTGCGCATCCGCGACTCGCGCGAGTTGGCCTGGCAGGACTGGCTGGGAAGCGCCGGGTTCGACCGTCCCGAGGACCACTGGCCGCGGCACTGGGCGGAGGCGTACGTCGATTTCGCGTCCGGCGAAAAGCGGTCGTGGCTTTCCGGGTTGGGGGTGCGCTGGTTCCCGATCGTGGGATGGGCCGAACGTGGCGGCTACGGCGCGATCGGACCGGGCAACTCGGTGCCCCGCTTCCACATCACGTGGGGCACCGGTCCGGGACTGCTGGCGCCGTTCGTGGCACGGGTGCAGGCCGCGGCCGAGCGAGGGCTCGTCACCTTGCGGTTCCGGCACCGGGTGGACGAGCTGACATCGACCGATGGGGTGGTCGACGGGGTGCGGGGCACCGTCCTGGAACCGTCCGACGTGCCACGCGCCGCGCCCAGCTCGCGCAACCCCGTAGGCGAGTTCGAGCTCCACGCCCAGACGGTGGTCGTCACGTCGGGCGGCATCGGCGGCAACTTCGACCTGGTGCGTTCGCACTGGCCGTCGCGCCTCGGCACCGCGCCCCGGCACATGCTCGCCGGAGTCCCCGACTTCGTCGACGGACGAATGATCGGCATCACGCAGGCGGCCGGCGCGCACGTGATCAACCAGGACCGGATGTGGCACTACGTCGAGGGCGTACACAACTGGGATCCGGTCTGGACCAACCACGGCATCCGAATCCTGCCCGGACCATCGTCGCTCTGGCTGGACGCCCGGGGCCGACGCCTGCCGGTACCCCTGTTCCCCGGCTTCGACACGCTCGGGACCCTCGAGCACATCATGCGCACCGGCTACGACCACACGTGGTTCGTGTTGACGAAGAAGATCATCGGCAAGGAGTTCGCGCTGTCCGGTTCGGAGCAGAACCCCGACCTGACCGGCAAGAGCGTGCGCGACGTGCTCGTCCGGGCGCGGGCCGACATGCCGACTCCGGTGCAGGCCTTCCTCGACAAGGGCATCGACTTCGTGCAGGCGCCGACGCTGAACGATCTGATCAGGAAGATGAACGCCGTCACGGACGAGCCGTTGCTCGAGCACGAGCAGGTCTGGCGCGAAGTCGATGCCCGTGACCGCGAGCTGGACAACGCCTACAGCAAGGACCTGCAGATCGTCGCGCTACGCCAAGCCCGTTCGTACTTGCCCGACCGCGTCTCGCGAGTCGCCGCGCCGCACAAGCTGCTCGACCCGAAAGCCGGGCCCCTGATCGCTGTGCGGCTGTCCATCCTGACCCGCAAAACGCTGGGCGGACTGGAAACAAACCTGTCAGGGCAGGTGCTGCGACCCGACGGCCTGCCGCTGGGGGGTGTCTACGCGGCGGGTGAGGCAGCTGGGTTCGGAGGCGGCGGCCTGCACGGCTACCGGTCGCTCGAAGGCACGTTCTTGGGTGGCTGCCTGTTCTCCGGCCGGGTGGCAGGGCGCTCGGCCGCCGCCGCCGTCGGGTAAGGCCGCGGGGGCCTGCGATCCGCGCGTGTCGCGCGTGCGATTCACCGTAGATTGCCCGCATGGGATTGGTACACCGCGGCGCGGGGCCGTCGTTCCCGTATGCGGGCGCACCGTTGTCGGTGCTGAGCGGCGAACTACCGTTCGCCTGCGCCGAGCTGGTCGTGCCGGCCCACTTCCGCGGGCCGATACCGCACGTCCATGACACGTTCGACGAAGCGATCTACGTTGTCGAAGGAACGATCATGGCCGGCACCGGCTGGGACCCCGCATCCGAAGCGCCGGCCGGCTCGATGTTGTCTGCCACGCACGGGACCCGCCACTTCTTCAGCAACCCGTTCGACACGCCGGCGCGCCTGCTCGGGATCTGGTCACCGGGCGCTACCGGGCTCGGCTTCATGCGCGCGATCGGCGCCGCGCTGACCGAGACCGGCCCACCGGACCCGGACCTCATGCGGGATCTCTACGAGTCGCACGGCAGCCACCTGCAGCCGTGAGTGAGCATCACGCCAAGCTCGACGCCGTGGGCGTCGCGCGCCGTGACGTTGACAGCAGCGCGTCGGTGCGGGCCAGCCGCAGGTGGTGGGACGCCGACGCGGACGACTACCACGTCGCACATGGCGCGTTCCTCGGGGACGCCGACTTCGTCTGGTGCCCGGAGCGCCTTCGTGAGGCGGACGCGGGGCTGCTCGGGGACGTCGCCGGCCGCCGCGTGCTCGAGGTCGGCTGCGGCGCGGCCATGTGTTCTCGTTGGCTGGCTCGCAACGGAGCCCGGCCGGTCGCGTTCGACGTGTCCGCCGGCATGTTGCGTCACGCACGCCGGCTGGCCACCGCGACGGGCATCGGCGTGCCGCTCGTCGAGGCCGACGCGCAGTACCTCCCGTTCGCGCGGGCATCGTTTGACGTCGCGTTCACCGCGTTCGGTGCGGTGCCCTTCGTCACCGACTCCGCGCGGGTGATGCGCGAGGTGGCCCGGGTGCTGCGCCCCGGTGGACGGTGGGTGTTCGCGACCACGCACCCGCTGCGCTGGATCTTTCCCGACGACCCGGGCCCAGCGGGCCTCACCGCGGACACGTCCTACTTCGATCGCACGCCCTACGTCGAGCTCGACGGGTTGGGCGATCCGACCTACGTCGAGCACCACCGCACGCTCGGCGACCGGGTACGCGAACTGGTGGCGGCAGGCTTCCGCCTCGTTGACCTGATCGAACCGGAGTGGCCCGCCGACCTCACCGACGAGTGGGGTCAGTGGTCGCCGCTGCGCGGCGCGATACTGCCCGGTACGGCGATATACGTCTGTGAGCTACCGGGGTAGCGGCTGGGTGATCTCGGTCTCCGGTAGCGGCGGTGCCGTGCCGGGACTCGCGGGTGGGGTTGCATAGCTCGGCGGCGCGGGCTGGCCGGGGTAAGGCGGCGGTGGTGGCGCCTCGGTCGGCGGCGGCTGCCTGCGACGTCCGGCGGAGACGAGCAGGAAGATGCCGCCCGCGAGCGCTAGCACCCCGACGATCAGCCCGGCCAGCGGCAGCCAGAAGGAGACCAACTCGATCTTGTTGCGGCCGTCCTTGGCCTTGTTGGTCTGGTACTTCACCGTGGCGTCATCGAAGGTCAGGTTCAGGTCGACGGCGGTCTGGCCGTCGAGGGTGCCGCCACGGAACTGCCGGATCTGGTGTTCGTTGCCCTTGACGATGGTGCCGGTCACCGGGTCGATCCAGACGGTGCGGGTGTCTGTGTAGTAGCCGGGGATGTTATGGCCCACGTCGGCTTCCATCTTGGGCGTGACGGACACGTACTTGTAGAGGGTCAGTCCGTTGATCTTCTCGGTGCCCTCGAAGGTTGCCGGCGAGGCCTGGCCGACGTCCGGGTTGAAGAACTGGTAGGTCTGCTTCTTCGCGTGGAACGGCCACTTGTACGTCAAGCCGACCTGCTTGATCGACGTGTCGCCGTTGACGTTCCCGCCGTACTTCGGGTCGTTGACGGCCTCTGCCGTCTTGCGGTCGGCCGCGACCCGGTGGGTCGTATAGCTGAGCAGCCGCGCGTCGCTGCCCGAGACGCACGGTGGGGGGTTGTTCTTCTGGATGACAATGCAGAGCCGCTCGTCTACGACGACGTTCTTGCTGTCGGAGGCCTGCGAGTCAACCCTGACTGTCCGGTCGGCGCGAAGTTGAACATTCTGCAGCTGGCCGGTCGTTGCGTCGTACACCTGTGCAGGCCCGGTCCCGATGATGGGGATGTTCAGGTTCAGCGGTGTCTTCAAGCCGTTCGGATATACCCAGAACCGCATCACACCTGCGAATACCAGGCCGAATACTCCCACGCCGATGAGCACGACGCCGAGCGCCCGACGCATCCCGTAACCTCCGTTCGCCGACGTCATCGTCGGTGGGAGCGGAGGCTACCAGTCGGTAGGAGTGGTCCGTAAGCTCTCGCGCGAATGACCTGAACGTCCGGAGGATCGGCTCGTGACCGCCGTGGAGAGCGCCGCCCCGCCGGCACCCCCAGTGCTGACGGTGCGGTTCGACCGGACCCGGCTGGCGCTCACCGGCATCGTCGCCGCCCAAGCGGTGTGGCTCTGGGTGCTGATCGGGCGCGGCTGGTATCTCCAGGCGGACTTCTCGAACCTCGCCGAAGGCGTGGGCCGGCCGCTGACGTGGTCGTACTTGAGCGAGCCACTCGGTGGTCATTTCGGTCCCGTGGCGCGGTTGCTGTACTGGCTGCTCGACCGGATGGGCGCACTCGACTACACGCTGACCGTCGCGATGCGCGTAGCGCTCCAGGCGATCTCGACGCTGCTGCTCTATCGCGTCATGACGCGGGTGACCGGCCGCACTCCCGTCAACCTGGTCGTCGTCGGGCTCTATGCGGTCAGCCCGCTCCTGCTGCCCGGCCTTGCGTGGCTGTCGAGCGGGCTCGGTCTCGTGCTCGGCCAGGTGCTCGCACTGTGGGCGATCGACACGCACCTTCGTAACGAGGCTTCGCCGCGGTCAGTCCGCGCGCTGCTGGCTGGGCTGCTGCTGGGCCTCGCCGTGCTCGCCGCCGACGAGTGGGTCGTCGTGGCTCTCTTGTTGCCGATTCTGTCTGCCGGTTGCATCTATACGGGAATGGTTCGAAGCCGACTGCGGCAGTTCGTCAGGCGGTGGCACCTCTGGTTGCTGACGCTGCTCCCGCTGGCCGGGACGACGGCGTGGATCCTTTCCGCCGGCGACAAGACGGGTGCACACGGGCTCGGCTTCGGCAACGGCTACCGGTTGGTCCGTGACGAGTGGCTCAAAGCGGTCGGGCCGTCGCTGATCGGTGGGCACTGGCGATGGTTCGCGCCGTCCCAGACGTATCTGCCCTTCTACGCGCCCAGCGACGCAACGGTGCTGCTCGGGCAGTTGGCATTCGCCGTCTTGTTGATCATCGGGTTGGCGCGCACCGGCCTGCGCGCGCTCGTCGGCTGGTCCCTGCCGGCGGTGGTGATCCTCGCGAACATGGTGCTCGTCGGCACCGGACGCTACGAGACATACGGCCGGCTGCTCGCGATCACGCCTCGCTACAGCTTCGTGGTCGCCGCGCCGCTCGCGATCGGCATAGCCGTGTCGCTCTCACCCGTGATGACCGACCGCGTCCACTCCCTTCCCGAGCGACCGCAGCGCACGATCGCCGCCGTAGTCGTTGCCGCGCTCCTGGCCTCGAGCATCTACTCGGGCCTCCGGTTCTCGCACTACTGGGCGCAAAACCCCGCCCAGCGCTATGTCAACTCGCTGCTCGCCAGCGCGCGGTCGACGGGTGGGCACGTGAACGTATACGACACCGCACTGCCGGCGAACATCGTGTCCGGCGTAGAGCCGCGGCACAACGTCAGCGACGTGCTCCAACTCGGCGGCGTCGACGCGACGTACGAAGACCCCCGGTCCGAGCCGCTGGTCGTGGCGGCTGACGGTCATCTCGCGAAGGCCGCATTCGTGCCGGCGTCGATCGGTCTCGGGAAGCTGAAGGTCAACTGCGGTACGTACGTCCACGGCTCGGGCACATGGACGATCCCTTTGTCGAAGGCCGTGGCGACGGCACCGTGGTATCTGCGGTTCGAGCTGTACCAGAACGCGCCGAGCACGATCACCGTCGATCTGGTCGACGCCGCGGGACGCATCGCGCATCCGGTGCTCGGTTCCACGGTTGTCATCGGCTCGACCCTGGCCGCGGTCAACCTGCGGCTACCGGTGTTCTCCCCGGTCACGGTGCGCGTGCAGAGCAAATCGCCACGGACGAGCCTGTGCCTGGTCCGGACCATGATCGGCGCTCCGTTCCCGGCGGGCAGGTAACAGTGCAGGCGACAGTCCAAGCAGGAACTGCGCCGGGACGGCGCTTCCCCGCGCTCGACGGCATCCGTGCGCTCGCTGCGCTTGCCGTCGTGTTGACGCACATCGGATTCATCACCGGCCGATCCCTGCGCGCGGACCTGCTCGGGCCGGTGCTGTCCCGCGGGGACTGCGGGGTGACGATCTTCTTCCTGCTATCCGGCTTCTTGCTCTACCGACCGTTCGCGCTCTATGCCATGGGGCTTGCGCCACGCCCGCTGGTCGGGCAGTTCCTCTGGCGACGCGGCCTGCGCATCTTTCCCGCGCTATGGCTCGCCGTTGTCGTCACGTTGGCGCTGATCACGACCTACCGCGTGCGCGCCTCGGACTATCTGCAGTATCTACTGCTCATTCAGACGTACGACAATCATGACTACGACCCGAATCTCACCCAGCTATGGACCTTGGCTGTCGAAATCGCCTTCTATGCACTTATCCCGATCTTGGCTGCGCTCGCGGCGCGCGGCCGCCGCACTCCCGACGCGGCGCTGCGGCGGCAGTTCGTGATGTTGGGCGTCCTTGCGGTCGAAGCCCTGGTCTTCAACATCGCCGAGAACCACACGTCGCTCATCCACTCACAGGCCCTATTGTGGTTGCCGGCCTACCTCGATTGGTTCGCACTCGGGATGGCGCTGGCGGTGCTCGCGAGCGTGCCTCCCTCCTGCCAAGCCTTCGGCTCGGCGAGACGTGTGCTCGCGGAGTGGGCACGATCACCGGGAACCTGCCTCCTGATCGCCGCGGTGCTGTACCTGATCTCGACGCTTCCACTTGGAATCCCGCGCACCCTGGCGCCGGCAACTTTCACTCAGTGGACCGCAGAGCACTATCTCTATGCGGGCGTTGCCTTCTTCCTTCTGTTGCCGTTCGTGCTCGGCGACGGCGGCACGCTGGGCCGCGCGCTCGGGTCCAGGACCGCGAACGTCTTGGGCAACGTGTCCTACAGCGTCTACCTATGGCACGTGCCACTGATGCTGCTGCTGCAGCGCAAGCTCGGATATCGCGAGTTCCACGGCCATTTCGTCGAGCTGCTGGTGCTCACGCTCGTATTCACGCTTGCCATTGCCAGCGCGTCGTGGTTCTGGTTCGAGCGGCCGATCTTGCGCTATGGCACCCGGCCGTGGCGCCGGGCCGGAGTTGAGCTACCGACCGCCGAGGTCACCACGGCCGCGAGGCAGAGCAGCTGAGTCATCGCGCTGTTGGCGACGTCGAAGACGTGATACGAGTTGGTGCGCGCGACGGAGAGCGCAGCAAGGACGATCAGCCCGGCACCGACCCAGATCGGCGCCCCGCGCACCGTCCGGCCGAGCAGGGCAAGGGCACCGAGTGTTGCCGCCAGTACCGCAAGGCCGTATAGACCACCGAGCAGGCTCACCGCGACGGCCAGGCAGCCGAGCATGGTCCATCGACTCAAGCGCGCCTCCCCGACCGGCTCGCGTTTGCGCACGCGCGCCGGGATCAACGCCAAGATCAGAACACAGAGCGCGGCGATCAATCCGATGATCAATCCGATGGTGAACGGCCGCTGCGGCGCGT
>DATFRC010000087.1:0-6705 GCA_035263725.1 Jatrophihabitantaceae bacterium
GTTCCTAGCTCTCTCGACACGGTTCGTTACTACCGGATACGCAAAGGTGGCGCGCATGATGGAGGTGTAGCGGATGGCCCGGCGCTCGGAGCGAGGCGTCTGATGTGGCGAGCCTGACATGCCGATCCTGTAGGTCAGCGCCCGGCCATCACGTGGAGGGAGTCGGCCATGGTGTTGATCATTCTCGGAGCGCTGCTGGCCGGAGGGGTTGGGGCCTTCACCGGTCTGGTCCTTGCCTACAACAGCGCCGGCGGGCCACGCTACACGCCGGAGATCTTCGGTCAGTCGCTCGTCACGCTCAATACCCTCGGCGTGTTCGTCACTGGCATTGCCCTCGGCCTGATCTTCAGCATCGGCCTGTGGCTGATCGCCGGCGGCGCCCGGCACGTGACGCGTGGCCGCCGCTTCCGTCGTCTCGCGCGCTATCGCACTCCCGGAATCAGCCCTTACGTCGGTGGCCACCATTCGCAGCCGTACTGACGCGGCTGCTCGCCGGGCTCGCTGCGGCTGAATCGCTCGACATGGATGTCACGCACCCCGTTGACCGTCGCAATACCCTAGGGAGGTAGGGTTTCGACGGCGAGAAGGGAGCCGATTGACGGTGCCGATCCTGCACGCGTTGCGCGTCGCCGGGACCATGACCTGGCAGGTCACCTGGTCGCTGATCCTAGGCTTCACGCTGGCAGCGGTGATCGAGGCACTGGTCAAGAAGTCGACGATCGCCCGAGCACTGCCCGACGATCGCCCGCGCAGCCTGGCCACCGCCACCGGACTGGGGGCGGCGTCATCGTCCTGCTCGTACGCCGCCGTCGCGCTCGCCCGCTCGCTGTTTCGCAAGGGCGCCGACTTCACCGCTGCGATGGCGTTCCAGTTCGCGTCGACCAACCTCGTCATCGAACTCGGGTTGATCTTGGCGCTGCTGCTCGGCTGGCAGTTCACGCTCGCCGAGTTCGTCGGCGGCCCCATCATGATCATCCTGATGGCGTTGCTATTCCGTCGCTTTCTCACGAATCGCATGCGAGAGGACGCACGCAGGCAGGCCGATCGCGGCATCGCCGGATCCATGGAGGGTCATGCGGCGATGGACATGAGCGTCAGCGGCTCGGGATCGTTCTGGCGCCGGCTTGCCTCACCGGCCGGATTCACGTCGGTGAGCCATAACTTCGTCATGGAATGGGCAGCGATCCTGCGCGATCTCGTAGCAGGGCTGCTCATCGCCGGCGCCGCCGGAGCCTGGATCCCGGACTCGTTCTGGCAGCACTTGTTCCTCACCGACCACCCGTTGGCAGCCAAGCTGTGGGGACCCCTCATCGGGCCGCTCGTCGCCGTGGTGACGTTCGTCTGCTCGATCGGGAATGCCCCACTCGCAGCCGTGCTGTGGAACGGCGGCATCAGCTTCGGCGGAGTCGTCTCGTTCATCTTCGCCGACCTGATCATCATCCCGATACTGTTCATCTACGCGAAGTACTACGGGCGGCGCATGGCGGTGTTCCTGTTCGTCACGTTCTATTTGAGCATGGCCGCAGCCGGTTACGTGATCGAGTTCGTCTTCGGCCCGCTCGGGCTAATCCCCTCCGGTGCCCGAAACGCCGATGTCGGCGACGACAGCATCCGGTGGAACTACACAACCGTGCTGAACATTATCTTCCTGTTGCTCGGCGTCGCCCTGGTATGGCGGTTCTTCCGCACCGGCGGACGCGCCATGCTCGCCATGATGGGCGGCGGCCCCGACGACATGCCGGGACACGACCACAGCGGTCATACGACGATGCGCAGCGGCTCTTCGAGCACTTGAACCAGCTCGTGCAGGAACGCGGCCGCGGTGGCGCCGTCGAGCACCCGATGGTCGATGGACATGGTGAGTTTCATGATCGTCGCCGGGACCACCTGCCCGTCCCGCACGACGGGCTCCTCGGTCGCGGCGCCGACGGCGAGGATCGCCGCCTCGGGCGGGTTGATGACCGCGGTGAAGTGGTCGATGCCGTACATCCCGAGGTTGCTGATCGTGAACGTGCTGCCGGTGAAATCGTCGGGGGTGAGCTTCCCGGCACGCGCTCGGTCGGCGAGCACGTGCGCCTCACTCGCGATCTCGGCGATGCTCTTGCGGTCCGCGTCGCGGATCACCGGCACGATCAGCCCGTCGTCGATGGCGACGGCAAGGCCTATATGGATGTTCGCGCGGCGGAGAATGTGGTCGCCGCCCCAGGAGGCGTTCACCTCCGGGTGCGCGCGCAGCGTCACGGCACATGCGCGGACTAGCAGGTCGGTGACGCTGATCTTGACACCGGATGCGGCCAGCCGCTGGTTGATCTCGGCGCGGAATCCGAGCAGCCGCCCCGCGTCGACGATCGCGGTCAGGTAGAAGTGCGGGGCGGTGGCACTCTCGGTGAGCCGACGGGCGGTGATGCGGCGCACCGCGCTGAGCGGGATCTTCTCGTCTCCGGCCGCTGCCGGAGGAGGCGGCGCCGGTGCCGGGGCCGGCGCGGGCTGTGCCGTAGGTGCTGCGCCCGTGATCGCGGCCTGGACGTCGGCGCGCACGATGCGACCGCCCGGCCCGGTGCCGGTGATCTTGGTCAGGTCAATGCCGTGCTCGCGTGCCGTTGCCCGAGCCAGCGGGGAGGTACGCACCGCCGCAGCACCAGGTGCCGGCTCCGGGAGCGCCGCAGGCGCTGGTGCGGCAGGCGCCGGTGCGGCGGCCGTTGGTGCCGCGGCCGTCGGCGGCGCAGCGGGCGCCGGTTCCGCCGGCGCTGCGGGCGGCCCTGCGGCGGCGCTAGCCGTCCCGGTGCCGTCGCCGATGACCGCTATCGGCTGGCCGATCGGCACGGTGGTTCCCGGTGCGACGAGGTGGCGTTCGAGCACGCCCTCGTCGTAGGCCTCGAGTTCCATCGTGGCCTTGTCGGTCTCGATCTCGGCGAGCACGTCACCGCGGTGCACCGGCGCGCCCTCGTCCTTGAGCCACTGGCTCAGCACGCCCTCGGTCATGGTGTCGGACAGGCGGGGCATGAGAACGTCTGTCATGGTGGCTCCTACCGGCTGAACCGGGTCGCGTCGAGCACCTCGCCGATGACCTTGGCCAGCGCCCCGGCGTCGGGCAGCGCCGCGAGTTCCAGGGGCTTGGCGTACGGCAACGGCACTTCAGCAGCAGCGACACGACGCACCGGGGCATCGAGGTAGTCGAAGGCACCCTCCTGAATGGTGGCGGCGATCTCCGCGCCCACGCCGTACGTCAGCCAGTCGTCTTCCAGGACGACGGCGCGGCTGGTCTTGCGGACCGAGGCGCAGATCGTCTCCCGGTCCAGCGGGCGCAGGCTGCGCAGGTCGACGACCTCGATCGAGATGTGCTCGTCCTCGAGCTGACGGGCGACGTCGAGGGCGATCACGGTCGCCCGGGAGTAGCTGACGACGGTGAGGTCCGTGCCGGGCTTGATCACGGCAGCGGTGCCGATCTCGCCGACCTGCTCGCCGTCTGGCACCTCGCCCCTCGTGTTGTACAGCGCGAGATTCTCCAGCACCAGGACCGGGTCGTCGTCGCGGATCGCAGCCGTGAGCAGGCCCTTGGCGTCGGCGGGCGTGGCGGGAGCGACCACCTTCATCCCGGGTATGTGCGCGTACCAGACTTCGAGGTTCTGCGAATGGGTCGCGGCGAGTTGCTGCCCGCCGCCGCCGGGCGTGCGGATCACCATCGGCACGGCGACCTGGCCGCCGAACATGGCGTAGATCTTCGCCGCGTGGTTCACGATCTGGTCAATCGCCAGCAGGCTGAAGTTGAGTGTCATGATCTCCACGACGGGTCGCATGCCGAGCATCGCGGCTCCGACCGCGGCACCGACGAAGCCCTCCTCGGAGATCGGGGTATCGCGCACCTGTGCCGGCCCGAACTCGGCGAGCAGCCCTGCCGTGATCTTGTACGAGCCCTCGAAAACGCCGATCTCCTCACCGAGCAGGAACACCGAGTCGTCGCGCAGCATCTCCGCGCGCAGCGTGTCGTGCAGCGCCTGCCGGTACGTGATCACCGCCATGAGCTCGTCCGCCTCCTCAGTGGACGGCCACTACCGGGTCGCCGGGCAGCGCGTGCGGCGCGTTGCGCACCGGTGTGGCGTAGGCGTGTGCGAACAGCTGGTCGGGGGTGGGATCCGGGCTCTCGTCGGCGAACGCGACCGCCCGGGCAACCTGCGCGTCGGCGTCCTCGTCGACGCGTGCCGCGATTTCGGGATCGAGCACCCCGGCCTCGATCAAGCGCGCGCGGAACGCCGGCACTGGATCCAGGCCGCGCAGCCGCTCGCTCTCCTCCTTGGACCGGTATCGGGCCGGGTCCACGACGGAGTGACCGCGCAGCCGGTAACTCACCGTCTCCAGCAGGCCGGGCTGGCGTTCGCTGCGGGCCCGGTGCAGCGCTGCGCGTGCGGCGTCGCGGACGGCGAGCACGTCGTCGCCGTCGACCCGCTCCCCCGGTATGCGGTACGAGCAGCCGCGCTTGTACAGGTCCGGTTCGGCCGACGCCTTGTCGACCGGCGTGCCCATGCCCAGCTGGTTGTTCACGATCACGTAGACGATGGGCAGCCGCCACACGCCGGCAAGGTTGAGCGACTCGTGGAACGCGCCGATGTTGGTCGTGCCGTCGCCGAGCAGGCACATCACCGCCTCCGCGTCCGGGCCGGGATCGCCGCGGTAGGTGAGCGCCAGCGCTGCCCCGGTGGCCGGCGGGATCTGCCCGCCGACAATGCCGTACCCGCCGAGGAACCGCGCCCTGGCGTCGAACAGGTGCATCGACCCGCCCCAGCCACCGGACACACCGGTGGTCTTGCCGAACAGCTCGGCCATCACCCGCGCCGGCTCCAGCCCACGCGCAAGTGCATACCCGTGTTCGCGGTAGGTGGTGAACAGGTAGTCGCGCTCCTCCAGCGCGGCCATCAGCCCGACGACGGTGGCCTCCTCGCCCAGGTTCAGGTGGCAGTACCCGCCGATCTTGGCCCGCTGATACATCTCGGCCGCGCGCAACTCGAAGGCGCGGATCAACGCCATCTGCGCGTAGTAGTCGCGCAGCACCTCTGGCGGCTCGGCACCGGGAAAGGCAGGTGCGCGTGCCTTTCCGGCCATGGGACCACCTCCCGTCGTCGGATCAGTCGCCGGGCACCTGTTCCTGAAGCCGGAACTGTTCGCCGGCGGCATGGCACTTCGGGCACATCTCGGGTCGGTGCTCGCTGCGGACCGGCTCGCCGCAGACGCCGCAGACCCATTCGGTCGCCATCAGCGCGATCACGTCGCTGCGGCTCACGATGCCCACCAGCCGACCCGCGTCGAGCACCGGGACCCGGCGGATGCGCCGCTCAACCAGTAGATGCCGCACGTCGGCGATGGCAGTCTCGCTACTGACCGTGATCAACGCAGTGACCATGACGTCACCGGCGACCACCCCGGTCTTGGCAAGCAGGTCGTACTCGCTGGCCAGGCCGAGCACCGTCCCGGCGGCATCGACCACGGGCACGCCACTGATGCGATACCGCCGCAAGGTCTCGGCCACATCACCCACCGACGTATCCAGAGCAACCGTGATCACCGGGGCGGTCATGATGTCGCCCGCGGTCGCTCCGGCTGTCGTCGTGAGCCGTGCCTCCACGTCCTCACACTCTACGGCGGCCGGCAGCGCCGGAACATTCCTCATTGACCGCAAACATGCCGCTTACTACGCTCGGCCAGCGTCGCCATTGGAGGGATGTCCATGTGCGCCTCATCCAGCGACAGTCCGGCGTTGATCTGGTTCACCCGGACGCGGGCAGGTGCACGCAACCCCAGTACGCAAGGCCGAGGATCCCGTCTCCGGCCCAGCTAGCCGTCACCCAAAGGAGGCCCGGTCATGTCACGTTGGCTACCCCCAAGCCAGCTGCGCGGAAGAAAGAAGGTGGTTTACGCCCTTGCAATCGGCGTTCTCGCGGTCGGGACGTTGTCCGCCGTCGTGAGCCAGGGCAGCGCGGCACCCTCAACGCCGCCCTGGCTCAACGCGAACAAACCGATCCAGGCACGGGTCAGTTCCCTTATGGGGGCGATGACCTTGGCCGAGAAGGTCGGCCAGATGGACCAGCAACTCGTCGACGACGTGACCGGACCATCCAACGGTTGCGGCAGCCAGGGCTGGGCCCAGCTGAATCAGGACTGCTTGAAGACGTGGCTGGTCGACAACAACGTCGGCTCGCTGCTCGCGGGCGGCACCGACAACCCGCCCGACACCACCGGCGTGGCCGGCGCCACGGGTAACACCGGCTACGACTGGGCCAACGAGTACAACATGATCCAGAAGTACGCGATACAGAACTCGCGGCTGCATCTTCCGGTGCTTTTCGGCGTTGACGCGGTACATGGCTTCGGGCACCCGTGGCAGGCACCGCTTTACCCGCAATCGATCGGCATGGGCGCCACGTGGGATCCGTCAGCCGCTCAGGCCGGCGGTGTTGCCACGGCGAACGCGCTGCGGGCCACCGGCTGGAACTGGACCTTCGCTCCCGTGCAGGACCTCGCTCGCGACAACCGGTGGGGCCGCACGTACGAGACCTGGGCCGAGGAACCGGACCTGTCCGCGGCTCTGGGCGGCGCCAACATCCGCGGTCTTCAGTCTCCGGGTCCGGCCGGCTCACTCGGTGTTACCGCGACCGTCAAGCACTTCGCCGGCTACTCGCAGTCGGTCAACGGCCACGACCGCAACGAGGCGCT
>DATFRC010000088.1:0-7960 GCA_035263725.1 Jatrophihabitantaceae bacterium
CCGGTCGCGGATGGTGGTCGCCTACGCGCAAAGGGGTCAAGTCGTTCACCATGTCCGCGACCGGTCCGGGTAGCCGATCGGCCGCTGCGGCGACGCCGGTAGCGCTCGTTGCTCCGAGTACGACGGCAGCCACCGCGGCAAGGCGGCGTGGAGCGCGGCGCCGGCGGAACTCCGGAATACCCTGTGACAGCAGTGCTTCAAGCTCGGGCGACGGCGCCGGCGGTGGCACGCGGCCGAGCTCGCGGAGCTCACGCATCAGCAGCGCGATGTCACCGGGGTACTCGAGTTGATCAGTCATCTCGGGGTCGTCATCGTCCGGCGTCGTCATCGGGTTACGCCTGCCCCGGCCAGCAGTCGCCGCAAGGCGAGCAGGCCACGTCGTTGCAGTTGCTTGACGGCGCCCGGCGATCTGCCGATGACCGTCGCCACGTCGTCGATCGCGAGGTCGGCGACGAACCGCAGGGCCAGCACCTCACGTTGATCGTTGGGCAGCGACCGCAGCACGGAGAGGATGTTCGCCGTGCCGGCGTAAGCAAGCGCCTCGTCTTCCGCGGAACGCGTGATGCGAGGGTCGAACGCCGTGTCGTATTCAAACGTCTGTGGCTGGCGTCGCCGTCGGCGGGCCTCGTCGACGTAACGCGCGTGCGCGATTGACATGACGAACGTCCGCAATCCGGCCACGCCGCCGACAAGCCGGTCTACACGCTGCAGCACGGACACGAACACGTCGCTGGTGACCGCTTCGGGATCGGGGACGCCGTGCGAGCGCAGGTAGCCGAAAACGACCGGCGATAGTTCTTGGTAAATCGCCCGGAATGCGAGGGCGTCGCCCTTTCGGGCGGCGGCCACGACATCTTCAGTTAACGGCTGCGCCACAGGTGTGCTCCCGTGCTCAGCCCCCGCGCCGACAGTGAACCGGCTGCCGCGCGCTGCCGCAAGGGGCCGGCGTAACCCGCCCGGCACTGCCGACGATGACGCTGGAGAACCTAGCCGGCGGGGGGAGCGCTGCGAAGGGGAGACGGGTGAAGCGGAGGCATCGCGTAGTCGCTGCCGCTGTGGTGGGCGCCGGTCTGATCGGTGGGGGTGTCGCCGCGCTCGGCGCGGTGCCCGGCCCGGCTCATTCGCCGGCCACGCCGGTGCCCGCGAGCCCCCAGGCGACAGGCGGTGCGGAACTGGCGCGGCTGCAGGCCGAGCTGGCCCGCGTCGCGGGACGTAGCGCGACGCTTCGGGCGCAGATCGCCACCCTGCGACGGGAGCTAAGCCGTGCCTCGGCTGCTCCGCCCGGGTCCGTGCCCGCGCTGGCGCGGCCGTCGTCCGCGCCTACCTCAACCACCGCGGCTTCGGCGCCGCGATCGGCGTCGACCCGGCAGACCGCGCCGAGGAGACCTGCCACGGCGACGTCACCGCCGAGCTCGCCGACTCGGACGCGAACGACGACCGACGACGGCCCCGGAGGTGCTCATGGGTGAGCAGCTCGGCCGACGCGCACGTTGGAGCGCTGCGCTCGTCGCCGTGCCGGGTGCGGCCGCGCTGTTCGGGGTGGCCACGTCATGGGCGGTGCACACCACGCCGGCGCCAAACACCACGGACAAGCCGGTCCCCGTGAGCCGGCCGGTGCGATCAGCCGATCCGGCAGTTGTCGACGCGCAGCGTGCCGCCGCCGCGAACCAGGGCGAGCTCAGTCGGCTGGAGAAGCAGCTGGCGAGATTGCGCACCCAGCTCGCCGCGCTGAACGCCGGCACTCGTGCGCCGTCGGCAACAGCCGCCTCGCGGGGCTCGGCAACGCCGGGCGCGCCGACGGCAACTCCCACCAGTGGCGTCCCGGCGCCGACCTCGGTCGCGCCGGTGCCCGTCTCGGTCGCGCCGACCTCGGCGCCGGCGCCCCCGCCACCAGCCGCCTCGTCGGCGCCGCCCCCGACGCAAGCGTCCACGGGTGCGTCCGGAGTCACGCCGTGAGCACGCCGACGGCGCTGCCCGCCGCCGACGTTGTCGCGTCGTTCAAGTCGATGGCCTCGGTGGTGAACGTGCGGCTGCGCGGTGCAGTAGCCGGCGGCGAGAACCTGGTCGGTGCCGTGCGCGCGGTGTTCGCCGAGGTGGAGACCCAGTGCACCCGGTTCGACCCGACGAGCGCGCTGATGCGGGCGAACGCGGCCGGAGACGCATGGTGTCGGGTACCGACCCGGTGCTACAACGCCATCCGCGAGGCTGCCCGGGCCTACCGGACGACGGCCGGCCGATTCGACCCGCGCGTGCTGCGCGCGCTGCAGACGATGGGATATGACCGGTCGTTGCCATTCGCCCGCGGCGTTGTCGTCCCCGGCGGTCATGCGCCGGGGATCCATGCGCCGTGGCAGCCGGAGTTCGACCACGGGAACTCGGCCGTACGCGTAGGTACCGAGCCGATCGACCTGGGCGGCATCGGCAAAGGACTGGCCCTGCGCTGGGCCGCCGAGTGCGTCGCCGCCGAGTGCGCCGCCTTCCTGATCGAAGCCGGCGGCGATTGCTACCTCGCCGGTGACGGGCCCTCCGGCGACGGCTGGCAGGTCGGCGTCGAGCATCCCGGCGACGGCCCTGATCCCGCTGCGGTCCTGAGCGTCCGCGACGCGGCCTGCGCCACGTCGTCGATCCGGCTGCGTAACTGGGTGGCGGGTGGGAGGCGGGTGCACCACCTTGTCGATCCGCGAACGGGAGCGCCGGGTGGCGCCGGCCTGCAGTCGGTGACCGTCGTCGGCCCGGACCCGGCGATGGCCGAGGTGTGGAGCAAGGTCCTGTTCCTTGCCGGCCGCGGGGGCATCGCCGAGGCGGCGGCCGGCCGGCCCGCACTTTGGGTGACGGAGGACGGGACGACCGAGATGAGCCCGCTGATGAGGCCGATGGTGATTTGGCTGGCCGGCGCGTGAGAGCAGTCGCGTACACGCTGCTCGGGGTCATCAGCGCCGGGCTCACCGGCGTGCTCGCCGGTCGGGCCGCGGGAGCGGTCAGCCACAACCGGATGGCCCCCTGGATCGTCGGGCGTGCCGCCGGGTTGTCGGCCTACCTGATGCTGGTCGCGCTCGTGCTGCTCGGCTTGCTGCTGTCGCACCCCTGGCGCTCGCGCGTGCGGCGGCCGAGCAGCATCACGCGGATCCGCGTGCATGCCGTGTTGGCCGTGCTCGTGTTGGTCCTGACCGCCCTGCACGTGATCGTGTTGGCCACCGATCGGTTCGCCGGCGTCGGCTGGTGGGGCGCACTGCTGCCGATGCGGGCGAGCTACCGGCCGGTGCCCGTCACGCTCGGCGTGATCGGCGCCTGGGCCGGGCTGCTGGCCGGGCTCACGGCTGCGCTGGCCGGTCGGCTGCCGGCTCGGGCGTGGTGGCCGATTCACAAGGTCGCGGGCGTCTCGCTCGTCCTCGCCTGGCTGCACGGCGTCCTGGGCGGCGGCGACTCCTACGCACTGCGCTGGGTCTACGTCGGCAGCGGCATGCTGGTCGCGGTCGTCGCGCTGTCGCGTTACGTCGCGCGAACCACCGCCGAACAGGTGCTGCATTGACAGCCCAGCTGTATGTGGCTCGGCCGACGTCGCTGCTCGACGCCGTGGTCACCTACCCGCTCGGTGCGTCCCATCCCGTCACCACCCTCACGACCGACGACCTCGCCGCGCACCGCCGCCGCTACGGCGAGCGCCTGTGGGATCCGCGCCTGATCGCTACGATCGAGCGCCTCGGCCTCGATGGGCGTGGTGGCGGGCGCTTCCCCGTCGCGGCCAAATGGCGCGCTCACTTGGCAGCGGGCGGCCGCGGCGTGGTCGTCGCGAACGGTGCCGAGAGCGAGCCGGCCAGTGCGAAGGACGCTGCGCTGCTGCAGTTGCGGCCGCACCTGGTGCTCGACGGGTTGGCCGCCACCGCCGAGGCGGTCGGCGCGGTCACGACGGTCGTGTGGGTGCATGCGGGCGCCCTCGCGTCACGGGCCGCGCTGGCCCGGGCGGTCGGCGAGCGGCGCCGGGCGGGGCTTGCCGAGCCGCCGGTCCAGCTCGTCGTGGGCCCGCACCGCTATCTCAGCGGCGAGTCGAGTGCGATTGTGCGAGCGCTGTCCGGAGGCCCGGCGCTGCCCGAGTTCCGACGTGTGCCAGCCGCGAGCCGCGGAGTCGGCGGCCGGCCGACGCTCATCCACAACGTCGAGACGCTGGCTCGAATCGGGCTCGCCACCCGGACGGGGGCGGGTCCGCCGACGACGTTGCTGACGATCGCCACCGCCGGCGGGCGGACCGTGGTCGAGGTTCCGAGCACGACGCCGCTTTGGCAGGTGTACGCACTGCGCCAGGTACAGGCCGCGCTCGTCGGCGGCTTCGGCGGCACCTGGATGAGCGCGGCTGCGTTCGGGCACGAGCACGCCGGTTCGCTCGCGCTGGGCCTGCTGCTGCCGTTGCCCGACGACGAGTGTGGCATCGGCCGCACGGCCGCCATTGCCGAGTACTTGGCCGCCAGTAGCGCCGGCCAGTGCGGGCCGTGCCGGTTCGGGCTGCGGGCGGTCGCCGACCTGCTGGCCGACCTGGTCGAACTCCGGGCGCGGCGCCGCGACACGCGCCGGCTGCAGCAGACGCTCGCCGAGATCGCGGGCCGCGGCGCTTGCCACCATCCCGACGGGGCTGTGCGGACGGTCGCCAGCGCACTGCGCACGTTCGCCGTCGACGTACGAGCGCATCTGTACGGCTCGAGTTGCCGGCACGCCGGCGCCCCCGGCTTCTTCCCTGTTCCGGAAGCGCCCTAGTGGGCCGGCACGAGCCTCGCTTGCGACTGGGTGTGGACCCCGTCGCGTGCGAGGGCGTCGGCATTTGCCAGCACGTAGCCCCGATGCTCGTGCGGGCCGACTCGTGGGGATACCCCATCGTGTCCGATCGGCCGCTGCGAGGCGCGGATCGGCGAGCGGCGGAGGCGGCAGTCGCGTCTTGCCCCCGCCGCGCGCTCTTCATCGACGCTCCCCGCCGAAACCGACAAGTCAAATAGCAGCCTTCATGACAACAGGGCTTGCCCGCGCGCTGCCCCGACGCTGTCCAGTGCCCTGCAGGGTCAAGGCGTACCGGCTGCGACTGCGACATCAGTCTCGCACTTGCCACCGGTCAGCACGCTGTTCGCCACATTCCTCGGCAGCCAACCCGATCCGTCACTTGCTCGGCCCGGACACCCTGAAGGCATTGCCGCCTCACGACGCCGAGACCCTTACCGACAGCACGTTCTTCCCACATCTGATCTCCGGGCCGTTCCACCACGGCCGCTGACCGTATTCACCGCCGCGGCGATCATGTCGGCCGCGGCCGCGTCGCTGTCGCGTGGCCGGCGACAGGCCACGTCTGCCTCCGTGGCAATGGCTCGCAACGAAGGGGTCGCCGCCCATACCGCGAGGTGACCCCCCGCGGCCGTGCCGTGTTCACCCGATCGGCTCGCGCAGCTGTTGCGCGATCGCGTCGATTCCGTATTCCAGTTCGGCGAAGCTGGTGCTGAGCGGCGAGAGCCCGATCCGGATCCCGTCGGGTGGCCGGAAGTCGGGGATGACGCCCTGTTGCCACAGGGCGGCGGTCACCTCTGCGAAGCGCGGGTGGTCGACGGTGACGTGGGAGCCGCGCTCTGCCGGATCGCGCGAGCTGGCGAGGACGGCGCCGAGCGAGGAGAGACGATCGTCGAACAACGCGATCGCGTGCTCGGTGAGCGCGATCGATTTCGCCCGAACGGCAGGCACGCCCACTTCGTCGATGAGGTCGAGCATGTCCTTGACCGGCTGCATCGCGAGAACCGGCGGAGTGCCGCTGATGAACCGGCGCACGCCCGCAGCGGGGCGGTAGCGCTCGGCCATGGCGAAGGGATCGGCAGCGCCCATCCAGCCCCAGATGGGTTGCTGGATCTGGTCCTGCAGGTCGGTCGCGATGTAGCCGAAGGCGGGGGCACCGGGTCCGCCGTTGAGGTATTTGTAGGTGCAGCCGACCGCCAGGTCGACCCGCGCGGCGTCGAGCTCGATCGGGATCACGCCGACGGAGTGGCACAGGTCCCACAGGATCAAGGCACCTGCGTCGTGGGCGATGCGGGTGATCGTCGGCAGATCGGCGAGGAACCCCGAGCGGTAGGCAACGTGGCTGAGTACCAGGACGGCCGTACGACGACTGGCCGCTGCTGCCACGTCGGCCGGGCGCACTCCAGTAGCGCGCGGCGCATCGAGCCAGCGGACGGTCAGCCCGCGCTCAGCGGCGATGCCCTCGACCACGAAACGGTCGGTGGGGAAGTTGGCTCGGTCGATCAGAATCTCGTCGCGACCCTGCTGAGCGTCGACTGCCGCGCGCAGCAGTTTGTAGAGCAGCACCGACGTGGAGTCGGCGACGATCGTCTGCCCCGGCGCGGCACCGAGGGTCACGGCGGCCAGCCGGTCGCCGAGGCTGGTGGGCTCGATCATCCAGGCGTCGTCCCAGCTCCGGATCAGCCTGCTGCCCCATGCTTGCTCGACGAATTCGGCGAGCCGCGCTGCGGTAACCATCAACGGGCGGCCCAAGGAGTTGCCGTCCAGATACGCGGCGACCGCCGAGTCGTCAATTCCGACAAACCGCGACCGATAGCCGGCGAGGACATCGGCGGCGTCCAGCTCCGCACTGGTCGGACTCATGTACCAATCTCGGTTCGGACGGCGAACAGCTCGGGAAAGAAGACAAGATCCAGCGCCCGACGCAGGAACGGGACGCCGGACGAGCCACCGGTACCGGTCTTGAAACCGATCGTGCGCTGCACGGTCCGCAGGTGCCGGAACCGCCAGGCCTGGAAGTTGTCCTCGACGTCGACCAGCGACTCACAAGCCTCGTAGGCGCCCCACGGCAAGGACGTCGATTCGTAGATCTCGCGGAACACCGGCACCAGCTCCGGCCGGAACGTCCACGGCTGGCGATAGTCGCGGTGCAGGACATCGTCCGATATCGCCAGCCCCAACCGCGCCAGGTGGGCGAGAAAGGCGTCGTAGAGCGTCGGCTGCGCAAGCAGTTCCTCGAGAACGGCGCGCGCGTCGGGCTCGCTGTCGAACACCTTCAGCATGGCGGCGTTCTTGTTGCCGAGGATGAACTCGACCGCCCGGTACTGATACGACTGAAAACCCGACGCATCGCCGAGCACGCCGCGGAACTCGGCATACTCCCGCGGCGTCAATGTGGCGAGCACCGACCACTGTTCGGTGAGCGTCCGCTGCACATGCTTGACTCGGGCCAGGCACTTCAGCGCCGGCCCGATCGCGTCTTCGTCGAGATAGCTTCGGGCCGCCTTCAGCTCGTGCAGAACCAGCATGAGCCACAGCTCACTGGTCTGGTGCTGCACGATGAAAAGCAGCTCGTCGTGGTGCTCCGGCCGGCTGCGCGGGTGCTGGGCGGACAGCAGGCGCGGCAGGTCAAGGTAGTCCGCGTAACTCATCATCGAACCGAAGTCCGTGCGAACCGTTTCCTCCAGCTCGCGAACCACGGCCCCGAAAGCCGGCCGGTTGGGCTCTGTGGTCATCGCCGTACCCTAGCCAGACTCTGATGCCCGTCGCGAACACAGCAAAGGTCAGGATGGATCGAAGCATCCTCAGCCGGCCAGGGCCTTCGCCGGACCAGATCCTGCGGTACGGCGACGGACCCGATCACGTCGTGGACGCGTGGCTGCCTGCTTCCACGGGCGACCGGCCACTCGTCGTCGCTATTCACGGCGGTTTCTGGCGAGCCGGGTACGACCGTACGCACACCCGCCTCATGTGCGCTGCCCTGCGAAACGCCGGCTGGCCGGTGGCAGCGATCGAGTACCGCCGCGTCATGGGGCGCCCGGACGCCACTCTCGACGACATCCGAGACGCACTCGCGCGGGTTCCCGGGCAGCTGCCCGGCGCCGGGATCGTGGTGCTCGGCCACTCCGCGGGAGGGCACCTCGCCTTATGGCTGGCGTCTACGTGTCCCCCCACCGTTCTGGTGGGCACCCTTGCGCTG
>DATFRC010000089.1:0-62624 GCA_035263725.1 Jatrophihabitantaceae bacterium
CGCATCGACGAGTTGCTGGGCAGCTACGCCGAGGGCTGGACGGTCGAGCGGATGCCCGGCGTCGACCGGGCCGTGCTGCGTCTCGGCGTGTTCGAGTTGCTGTGGCGCCCCGAGGTCCCGGATGCGGTGGCGATCGACGAAGCGGTCGAGTTGGCCAAGACGCTGTCGACGGATGAGTCGCCGCGCTTCGTCAACGGCGTGCTGGCCCGGGTGCTGCGCGACCGCCCCGCGGTCACGACGCCTGGGCCTGAGTAGCCGACGGCCTAAGGCTCGCCGTCGAGGCGCTGCTTGTTGATCCTCTCCGGCCTACGGCTCGCCGTCGAGGATGAGCGAATCCGGCGCGAGAACCTGCCAGCGGACCAGCTTCTCCGTGAGCCCCTCGACCGACGTGTCGTAGATGATCGCGAGCGAGCGCAGGTCTTCGTTACGGATGGAGAGCACCTTGTTGCCGTAGTCGCCACGCTGGCGCTGAATAGCGGCGGCGAACCGGGCGAGGGCGCTCGCCTCCTCGCTGGCGAGGCTCTGCAGCCGCTCGAGGTTGAGCACGATCTTGGACAGGCCCGGCCCCGACGTGACCTGCGGATGTTCCTTGGGTAGCAGCTCGCCGACCGGAACGCCGTAGAACTCGGCCAGCTCGGCGAGGCGCTGTACGGACACGGCGCGATCGCCGCGCTCGTACGAGCCGACGACAACCGCCTTCCACCGCCCACCGGACTTGCGCTCGACTCCGTGTAGGGACAGGTGCTGCTGAGCGCGGATCGCGCGCAAGCGAGCCCCGAGCGCTTTCGCGTATTCGCGGTTGGGCACGTCTTCGTCTGGTGCGTTATCCACGGTCACGATAAGAACATCCTCGTTCATGCCAGCTTGGCGGAATGGGTCACCGCGACGGTAACCGAGAGTGACCGGCGAGTCAACCAGGGTTTGCAGGAACCGGCACGGTAGACTGCGCTTGATCGACATCCTTTAAGGGCCCGTCCCGTGAGGCGGACAAGGAGGTCACGCTTGCCCAGTGCTGCGCCCGATACCGGCCAGGGAGCTTCACCACTTCTCGACGCGCGAGACGTCGGTCGCATCGTCGACCGGATGGCGCACCAGATCATCGAACGGACCGCAAAGGCCGACCATCGCGTCGTTCTCCTCGGCATCCCCACCCGTGGAGTTCCCCTCGCACACCGACTTGCGGCACGTGTCCGGGCTTTCGATGGGCCGGACATCCCGGTCGGGTCGCTGGACACCACGCTCTACCGCGACGACCTTCGCATGCGCGGGGTCCGCGCGCTTGCGGAGACCGTCGAGCCGGCCGGTGGCGTCACCGACGCCGTGGTCATCCTGGTCGACGACGTCCTCTTCTCCGGGCGGACGATCCGGGCGGCGCTCGACGCCATCCGCGACCTGGGCCGCCCGGCTGCGGTTCAACTCGCTGTGCTGGTCGATCGCGGTCACAGACAGTTACCAATCCGTGCGGATTATGTAGGGAAGAACGTCCCGACCGCGCTCGCACAGTCCGTCCGAGTGCTGTTGGCCGAGTCGGACGGCAGTGACGCCGTCTTCATCGAGGAGGGTCCACGATGAGCGCTCGCGCGAAGAGCCCCGCCGCCGCGACGCGGCCCGCGCCGAAGGCGCGGAGTGGGGCCGCGGGTCCACCCGAGCGTAGCGCGTGGTGGGGACGCGGGACCGCGTACGGCAGGACAGCTCAATGAGCCGGCATCTGTTGTCCGCGGGCGACCTGGACCGGGCGGCCGCGGTCGAGATCCTCGATACCGCCGAGCGGCTCGACCGAGCGCTGGCCGGGCGCGAGGTGAAAAAGCTGCCGCCGCTTCGCGGACGCACGGTCGTGAACCTCTTCTACGAAGACTCCACGCGCACCCGGACGTCGTTCGAGCTGGCCGCCAAGCGGCTGTCTGCCGACGTCGTCAACTTCTCGGCCAAGGGATCGAGCGTCTCCAAGGGTGAGTCGCTCAAGGACACCGCACTGACCCTGCAGGCGATGGGCGCCGACGCCGTGGTGGTACGCCATTCCTACTCGGGCGCCGCGCACCGGCTGACCGCGTGGGTGCACGGCAGCGTGATCAATGCGGGCGACGGCACCCACGAGCACCCGACGCAGGCGCTGCTCGACGCGTTCACGATGCGGCGGCGGCTGCGCGGCGGCGAGGGTGACCTGGCGGGTCTGCGTGTCGCGATCGTCGGCGACGTGCTCCACTCGCGGGTGGCGCGCTCGAATGTCTTGCTGCTCTCGACGCTCGGCGCCAGGGTCACGCTGGTCGCTCCGCCGACGCTGCTGCCGGTGGGGGTCGAGGCATGGCCGGCGGCGACGAGCTTCGACCTGGACGGGGTGCTCGCAACCAGCGACGTAGTGATGATGCTGCGCGTCCAGCGCGAGCGGATGTCGGCGTCGTTGCCCGAGGGAGCTCGCGACCTCGGCAATCAGTTCGTCCCGTCGGCTCGCGAGTATGCGCGGCGCTACGGGCTGGACGCCCGGCGGATGGCCATGCTCGACGGCGACGCGATCGTGATGCACCCGGGTCCGATGAACCGCGGCATGGAGATCGCTGCTGAGGTGGCCGACGACCCGAAGCGGTCGACGATCGTCGAGCAGGTGACCAACGGGGTGAGCGTGCGCATGGCGGTGCTGTATCTGCTGCTGGGTGGAGCCGAATGAGCACGGTCCTACGCGAGGTCCGGCCGTACGGCGAGCATCCGACCGACGTCTTGATCGACGGCGGCGTGATTGCCGCGATCGGCTCCGGCCTCGACGGCGACGAGGTGCTCGACGGAACCGGCTGTGTGCTGTTGCCCGGGCTGGTCGATCTGCACACCCACCTGCGCGAGCCCGGCCGTGAAGACGCCGAGACCGTGGCGAGCGGATCGGCCGCAGCTGCACTCGGCGGATACACAGCGGTGTTCGCGATGCCGAACACGGATCCCGCCGCAGACACGGCGGGCGTCGTCGAGCAGGTCTGGCGACTGGGGCGAGAGTGCGGGCTGGTCGACGTGGTCCCGATCGGCGCCGTGACGGTGGGCCGCGCCGGCAGGCACCTGGCCGAGCTCGGGGCCATGGCCGATTCCACGGCGCGGGTGCGCGTGTTCAGCGACGACGGTTCGTGCGTCGCCGATCCCGCGCTGATGCGCCGCGCGCTGGAGTACGTGCGCGCGTTCGACGGGGTGATCGCACAGCACGCCGAGGAGCCGCGCCTCACTGAAGGGGCGCAGCTGAACGAGGGTGTCGTGTCCGCCCGGCTCGGCCTTACCGGGTGGCCGGCAGCTGCGGAGGAGGCGATCATCGCCCGCGACGCGCTGCTGGCGGGGCACGTCGGCTCTCGGCTGCACGTCTGCCACGTATCGACGTCGGGCTCGGTAGAGATCATCCGGTGGGCGAAGAGCAAGGGCTGGCACGTCACCGCCGAGGTGACGCCGCACCACCTGGCGCTCACCGACGATCTTGCCGAGTCCTACGACCCGGTGTTCAAGGTCAACCCGCCGCTGCGCACCGCCGCCGACGTCGAGGCACTGCGGGACGCGCTCGCCGACGGCACGATCGACTGCGTGGCGACCGATCACGCCCCACACGCCGCGGAGGACAAGGAGAGCGAGTGGGGCGCGGCGCTGCCGGGGATGCTCGGCCTGCAGACGGCGCTGTCGGTGGTGGTCGAGACGATGGTGCTCGCCGGCCGCCTCGACTGGCGTGGTGTCGCGTCGCGGCTGAGTGAGGCGCCCGCGCGAATCGGCAGCCTGGCTGAGCAAGGCCGTCCCATCGCCGTGGGGGAGCCGGCCAACCTCGTGCTGGTCGACCCGGCTGCGCGCTGGACCGTGGAGCCCGCCGCGTTGGCGTCCAAGTCGCGGAACACGCCGTTCGCCGGGCGCACCCTGCCGGGGCGTGTGCGGGCGACGTTCCTGCGCGGGCGGGCGACGACGCGCGATGGGGCAGTGCTGACCGGGGTAGTGAGCACCGCGCGATGAGCGCGATCTTGGTGCTCGAGGACGGGCGGACGTTCCACGGTGAGTCTTACGGCGCACCAGGAGAGACGTTCGGCGAGGCGGTCTTCGCCACGGGCATGACCGGCTACCAGGAGACACTGACCGACCCGTCCTACCACCGGCAAGTGGTCGTGCAGACCGCGCCGCACATCGGCAACACCGGCGTGAACGACGAGGACCCGGAGTCCCGGCGCGTCTGGGTGGCGGGCTACGTGGTGCGCGACCCGGCACGGCGGCCGTCGTCCTGGCGTGCCCGGCGCGGCCTCGACGACGAACTGCGTGCGCACGGCATCGTCGGCATCAGTGGCATAGACACCCGGGCGCTCACCCGGCACCTGCGCGAGCGCGGCGCCATGCGCTGCGGCATCTCCACGACGTCGTCCCGCGCGGCCGTCCTGGAACGGGTGCTGGACTCGCCGGCCATGCTCGGTGCCGACCTGTCGGCCGAGGTGACGACCGAAACCCCCTACACGGTCGAGGCGATCGGTGAGCATCGGTTCACCGTGGCCGCGCTCGACTACGGCATCAAGGCGATGACGCCGCACCGGATGGCCGAGCGCGGGATCACCACGCAGGTGCTGCCATGCACGGCCTCGGCCGACGTGGTGCGCGCGACGGGCGCCGACGCCGTGTTCCTCGCCAACGGGCCGGGCGACCCGGCGACCGCCGACGAGGCGGTCGACACCGTCCGTGACCTGATTCGGTCCGGCGTCCCGCTCTTCGGCATCTGCTTCGGCAGCCAGGTGCTGGGCCGGGCGTTCGGATTCGGCACGTACAAGCTCCGGTATGGGCACCGCGGCATCAACCAGCCGGTGCAGGATCGGCGCACCGGCAAGGTCGAAATCACGGCACACAACCACGGGTTCGCCGTCGACGCCCCGCTCGATCGCGCCGTCGAGACCGAGTTCGGCGCGGTCGAGGTGAGCCACGTGTGCCTGAACGACGACGTCGTCGAAGGGCTCCGCGCCCGCGACGTCAAAGCGTTCAGCGTGCAGTACCACCCTGAGGCGGCGGGCGGCCCGCACGACGCGGCATACGTGTTCGACCGGTTCGTGGAGCTCCTCGATGCCTAGGCGCACCGATATCAGCCACATCCTGGTCATCGGATCCGGGCCGATCGTGATCGGGCAGGCCTGCGAGTTCGACTACTCCGGTACGCAGGCGTGCCGGGTGCTGCGCGCCGAGGGATACCGGGTCAGCCTCGTCAACTCGAACCCCGCGACGATCATGACTGACCCGGAGTTCGCCGACGCCACTTACGTCGAGCCGCTCACTCCCGAGTTCGTCGAGAAGGTGATCGCCGCCGAGAAGCCCGACGCGTTACTGCCCACGCTCGGGGGCCAGACCGCGCTCAACCTGGCAGTGGCGCTGCATGACAGCGGTGTGCTCGAGCGCTACGGGGTCGAACTCATCGGCGCGGACATCGAGGCCATCGCCCGCGGCGAGGACCGCCAGCGGTTCAAGGAGATCGTGCGGTCGATCGGCGCCGAGGTCCCCGCCTCGACGGTATGCCACACCGTGGACGAGGCCGCCGAATTCGCGGCGACTGTCGGCAACCGCGTCGTCGTCCGGCCGAGCTTCACCATGGGCGGCCTCGGGTCGGGACTTGCCGGAAATGCCGACGAGGTACGGACGATGGTCCGGCGCGGCCTGAGCGCCAGCCCCGTGCACGAGGTGCTCGTCGAGCAGAGCGTGCTGGGCTGGAAGGAGTTCGAACTCGAGCTGATGCGTGACAAGCACGACAACGTCGTGGTGGTGTGCTCGATCGAGAACGTCGACCCGATGGGCGTGCACACCGGCGACTCGATTACCGTCGCCCCGGCCATGACGCTCACCGATCGCGAGTACCAGCACATGCGCGATGTGGGCATAGCCGTGCTCCGCGCCGTCGGCGTCGACACCGGCGGCTGCAACATCCAATTCGCGGTCGACCCTATGACCGGACGGCTCGTCGTGATCGAGATGAACCCGCGCGTATCCCGTTCGAGCGCGCTGGCGAGCAAGGCGACCGGGTTCCCGATTGCCAAGATCGCCGCGAAGCTCGCGGTGGGCTACACCCTCGACGAGATCCCCAACGACATCACGCTGGAAACGCCGGCCGCATTCGAACCGGCTTTGGACTACGTCGTCGTCAAGGTACCGCGGTTCGCGTTCGAGAAGTTCCCGGGTGCGGACCCGGTGCTCACCACGCACATGAAAAGCGTCGGCGAGGTCATGGCGATCGGGCGCAACTTCACCGAGGCGCTCGGCAAGGCGCTGCGCTCGCTGGAAACGCGGGAGGCGGGATTCTGGACCGGTCCGGATCCGGTGTTGCCCGACCAGGAACTGCGGGCCGCCGTGGCCGCGCCGACCGACGGGCGCCTGTACCGGGTGGAGCAGGCACTGCGCCGCGGCTGGTCGGTGGACGAAGTTGCCGAGCTGTCCTGCATCGACGCGTGGTTCGTCGATCAGCTAGCCCACATCGTCGAACTGCGCACCGAATTGGTGGACGCCGCGGTGCTCACGCCGGGCCTGCTGCACAAGGCGAAACGACACGGCATATCTGATCGCCAACTCGCTGCGCTCCGCCCGGAACTCGCCGGCGAGGACGGCGTGCGGCTGCTGCGCCGGCGCGCCGGCATCCGTCCGGTCTATAAGACCGTCGACACCTGCGCGGCCGAGTTCGCCGCGCGCACGCCGTACCACTACTCGTCTTACGACGAGGAGACAGAGGTACAGCCGCAGCGGGACAAGCCGAAAGTGATCATTCTCGGCAGCGGGCCGAACCGCATCGGGCAGGGCATCGAGTTCGACTACTCATGCGTGCACGCGGTCATGGCGTTGCGCGACGCCGGCTATGAGACCGTCATGGTCAACTGCAACCCGGAAACCGTCTCCACGGACTACGACACCGCAGACCGGCTGTATTTCGAACCGCTGACGATCGAGGACGTGCTCGAAGTGGTGCACGCCGAGCAGGCGAGCGGAACGGTCGCCGGTGTGATCTGCACACTGGGCGGGCAGACGCCGCTCGCCCTGGCCCGGCGGCTCAAGGACGCCGGCGTACCGGTGCTGGGCACCCAGCCCGAGGCGATCGACCTTGCCGAGCACCGCGGCGCGTTCGGAAGGCTGCTGCACGAGGCGGGCCTGCCGGCTCCCAAGTTCGGCACCGCGACGTCGTTCGGGGAGGCCAAGGCGGTGGCCGACGCGATCGGCTATCCGGTGCTCGTACGGCCGTCGTACGTGCTGGGCGGGCGCGGCATGGAGATCGTCTACGACGAGGACGCGCTGGCGTCCTATATTGAGCGGGCCACCGAGATCGCGCCGGATCATCCGGTGCTGGTAGATCGGTTCCTCGACGACGCCATCGAGATCGACGTCGATGCGCTCTACGACGGCGAGGAGCTTTACGTCGGCGGGGTGATGGAACACATCGAGGAAGCCGGCATCCACTCCGGTGACTCGGCATGCGCGTTGCCGCCGATCACGCTTGGGGAACGCGACATCAGCGCGGTCCGGGACTCGACGCTCGCCATCGCGCGCGGTGTCGGCGTCCGGGGGCTGCTGAACGTTCAGTACGCGCTTGCCGGCGACGTGCTGTACGTGCTCGAGGCCAACCCACGGGCCAGCCGTACCGTGCCGTTCGTCTCGAAGGCGACCGCCGTCCCGCTCGCCAAGGCGGCGGCCCGTATCGCGCTCGGCGCGTCGATCGAGACACTGCGCGGCGAAGGCCTGCTGCCGCGCACGGGCGACGGCGCGACGCTGCCCGACGACGCGCCCATCGCGGTCAAGGAGGCGGTACTGCCCTTCCACCGGTTCCGCAGCCCGGACGGTGCGCACGTCGACTCGCTGCTCGGTCCGGAGATGAAGTCCACCGGCGAGGTGATGGGTTTCGATACGGTGTTCGGCACCGCGTTCGCCAAGTCGCAGGCAGCCGCGTACGGGTCGCTGCCGGTCAAGGGGACGGTGTTCGTCTCGGTTGCCAACCGCGACAAGCGGGCCGCGCTCTTCCCGGTGAAGCGCCTGTCCGACCTGGGCTTTCGCATCATCGCGACGTCCGGTACCGCGCAGGTGCTGCGCCGCAACGGCGTGTCCGCCGATGTGGTCGGCAAATTCTCCGACGGGCCGGGCAACATCGTCGAGAAGATCGCCGCAGGAGAGGTGGACCTGGTGCTGAACACCCCGTGGGGCAACTCGGGACCGCGGATCGACGGATATGAGATCCGCACCGCGGCGGTGGCCGCGGGCATCCCATGCCTGACCACCGTGCAGGCCGCAGCGGCCGCCGTCCAGGGCATCGAAGAGCTCGCCCGGGGCGAGGTCGGGGTGCGGCCGCTGCAGGACCTGCACGCCCAGCTGGCTTCCTGGCGAGGAGCGCGATGACACCGGTCCAGGAGATAGCGGAGATCTTCGCGGTGCAGAAGGTCGGCGAGTACTACCAGTTCACCGTCGTGGCTCCCGGGGTGGCGTCGTCATTCGTGCCGGGCCAGTTCGTGGCGATAGCCGTCGGCGGCGAGCAGTCGTCGATGCTGCTGCGCCGGGCGTTCGCGTTGTACGGGGCCACACCGACGGGCGACTACGCCGGCACCATCCAGTTCGTGGTGGCCGAGCACGGGCCCGGCACCGAGTGGCTGGTGCGCCGCCGCGCCGGCGAGCACCTCGACGTGGTCGGCCCGCTCGGCACGCCGTTTCGGCTGCCCCGGCGCACGGTGCCCGCTGTGCTGGCCGGCGGCGGCTACGGAACCGCGCCGTTGGTCCCGCTGGCGCGCCAGCTGATCGAGTCGGGATCGGACATCGAGTTCATCGTCGGGGCGGCGACCGCGTCGCGGCTGTTCGGCGAGCTCGCGGCCCGACGCGTTGCCGGCACCGTCACCGTCACCACCGACGACGGCTCTGCCGGTCATCGAGGCCGGGTGAGCGACGTGCTGCCTGCGGCGATCAAGCGGATCAACGCGCACGTCGTGTATGCCTGCGGCCCGATGGCGATGCTGCGCGCGGTCGGCGATGTGGCGCTGGCGCACGCCGTCCAGGCCCAGGTCGCGGTCGAGGAGTCGATGGCGTGCGGCGTGGGCGTGTGCATGACCTGCGTGCTGCCGGTACGCGGCGAGGACGGGCAGTCACGCTTCGTGCGGGCGTGCATCGACGGACCGGTGTTCGACGCGGCACAGGTGCGCTGGGACGACGTCGACACGCTACCGCCTGACCTCGTCGGCGCCGACGCGATGGGGGCATGACGCATGGCAGACATGACGACCAAGCTGGGTTCGTTCACGCTGCCGAATCCGGTGCTGACCGCGTCGGGTTGCGCCGCCTCCGGCAAGGAACTCCAGCAGTTCTTCGACGTGGCCTCCCTCGGCGCAGTAGTGACGAAGTCGATCATGTTGCGTCCCCGTTCCGGGCGGCCGACACCGCGCATGGCCGAGACGCCCAGCGGCATGCTCAACTCGATCGGGCTGCAGGGACCTGGCATCGACGCGTTCCTCGAGAACGATCTGCCGTGGCTCGCCGAGCAGGGTGCGCGCACCGTGGTGTCGATCGCGGGCGGGTATGTCGACGACTACGTCGCACTGGCCCGGCGGCTCTACGGCAACCCGGCCGTGTCGATGATCGAGGTCAACATCTCCTGCCCGAATGTCGAGAACCGCGGGCAGGTCTTCGCGTGCGACCCGGCAGCGTCCGGGCGGGTGATCGGCGCGGTGCGCCGGGCGGCCGACCCAGCGGTGCCGGTGTTCGCCAAGCTCTCGCCGGATGTCACCGACATCACGCTGATCGCTCGCGTCTGCGCCGACAACGGCGCGGACGGCTTCTCGTTGATCAACACCCTGCTCGGCATGGCGATCGACACGAACACGCTTGCTCCGGCGCTCGGCGGCGTGACCGGCGGGTTGTCCGGCCCGGCCATCCGTCCCATCGCGCTGCGGTGTGTCTGGCAGGTGCGCGAGACGCTGCCCCACCTGCCGATCCTGGGGATGGGCGGTATCCGCACCGGACTGGATGCGCTGCAGTTCGTACTGGCCGGAGCCGCGGCGGTGTCGGTGGGCACTGCCGTATTCGGCGATCCGTCCGCTCCGGTGCGGGTGCTCGCCGAGCTGGAGCGGGCGCTGGACGAGCGTGGCTTCGCTGCCGTGGCCGACGCGGTCGGCTTCGCGCACCGTTCGGTGGCGGAGCCGGTGAAGGAGAACGCATGAGCTTGCCCCCCACGAAAGCGCTCCACAAAGAACGCTCCACGCTTTCGCGGGCAAGGCCAGCGCATGGGTGACAGTAGCGTCGGCCATGCCCACAAAAGCTTCGGGGCGCGCCTCGACGCGGCGATCCGCGAGCGCGGCCCCCTGTGCGTAGGCATCGACCCGCACGCCTCGCTGCTCGCCGAGTGGGGCCTGCCGGCTTCGGCGGCCGGCGTCGCGCGGTTCGCGCTGACCTGCGTCGAGGCATTCGCGGGCGAGGCGGCTGTGCTCAAGCCCCAGTCGGCATTCTTCGAGGTGTTCGGGTCCGCCGGCATCGCTGTACTGGAGCGTACGGTGCGCGCGGCTCGGGCGGCCGGCGCATTGGTGCTGCTCGACGTCAAGCGCGGCGACATCGGCTCGACCATGACCGCGTACGCGCGCGCCTACCTCGACCCGTCCGCACCGTTGGCGGTCGACGCGATCACGATCACGCCGTACCTCGGCGTCGGGTCGCTATTGCCCGCGTTCGATGCTGTCGAGCAGTACGGCGCCGGCGTGTTCGTCGTGACGCTGACGTCCAACCCCGAAGGCGCACAAGTGCAGCAGGCCCGCCGGCCTGACGGGCGCACCGTGGCGCAGGCCGTGGTGGACGAAGTGGCTGCCCGCAACGCCGGCTTCGCGCCGTTGGGGGCGATTGGCGTCGTCGTCGGCACGACGCTTTCCGAGTTGCCCGCCGACCTGTCGAAGCTGAACGGGCCGATCCTCGCACCGGGCGTGGGAGCTCAGGGTGGCACGCCGGCCGATGTACGCCGCCTGTTCGGCGACGCACCGGGCGTGCTGCCCAGCGTGTCGCGTGACGTGCTGCGCGCCGGCCCGGACATCACAGCACTTCGCGATGCGGCCCGCCGCTACCGGGATCAGTTCGCCGGGCGCCGCTAGCCGACCAGCGTCTTCGTCGCCGCGACGAGTGACGCCAGGCCCCGCTTCGCATCGGTGAAGAACATGCTCGTCTTCGGGTTGGTGTAGAGCTCATTGTCGATGCCGGCGTAGCCGGAGGCCATGGAACGCTTGATGACGATGATCGACTTGGCGTGGTCGACGTCGAGGATTGGCATGCCCGACACCGGATTACCGGGACGCCGGGCCGCCGGATTCGTCACGTCGTTTGCGCCGACGACCAGCGCCACGTCGGTACGGTCGAATTCGGGGTTGACCTGGTCCATCTCTTTGAGCTGGTCGTATGGGACGTTCGCCTCGGCTAGCAGCACGTTCATGTGTCCGGGCATGCGACCGGCGACCGGGTGGATCGCGTAGCTGACCTCGATACCGCGCTCTTCGAGCAGCTTGCCCAGCTCCTGGCACTCGTGCTGGGCCTGTGCGGCGGCCAGCCCGTAGCCCGGGACGATGATCACCTTGTTGGCGTACGCCAGTTGCAGCGCGGCGTCGTCGACCGCGATGGACTTGACGGTCCCGCCGCCGCCAGCCGCTTCCACAGCGGCGGACCCGCCGGTGCCGAAGCCACCTGCGATGATGTTGACCACCGAGCGGTTCATGGCGTCGGCCATCAGCTTGGTCAGGATGGAACCGGACGCGCCGACCAGCGCGCCGGCGATTACGAGCGTGGCGTTCTGGAGCACGAAGCCGGCCATGGCGACGGCGGTACCGGTGAACGCGTTCAGCAGCGAGATCACGACCGGCATGTCGGCGCCGCCGATCGGCAGCACCATCAGAACTCCGAACGCTGCGGCCACGAGCGCGACCACCACGAGCACGCCGACGTTGTGCGCACCCGCGATGACCCAGGCGCCGAGACCCGCGAAGCCGAGCGCGGCGAGGGCCATTGCCGGGCGCGCTCCCGGAAATGTGACCGGCTGGCTCCAGTAGCCCTGTAGCTTCGCCGCCGCGATCAGCGACCCGGCGAACGTCACGCAGCCGATGACGACGTCGAGGACGGTCGCGGTAGCCGTACCCGCCGGGATGTGCGGGTGCTGGTTGTAGTCCGTGATCGCGATCAGCGCCGCCGCGCCGCCACCGACCGCGTTGAACAGCGATACCAGCTGCGGCATCGCGGTCATCGCGATGGTGCGCGCCGTGTAGAGGCCCCAGGCGCCACCGACGAGCACGCCGGCGATGAGCACCAGCCAACGGGCGGTGTTCATGTGCGCGCCGTCCTGGCCTGTGGCGACGCTCACGAGTGCCGCGACAATCGCGACGAGCATGCCGAACGCAGAGATCCAGTTGCCTCGCCGCGCGGTCGCGGGGGAGTTCATCAGGTGCAGGCCGAGTACGAAGCAGACCGCGGCGAACAGCGAGAAGAACCGGATACCGATCTCTAGGCCGCTCATATTCTTATCCCGCCTGGGCGAATCCGGGTCTGCACCGCTCGCTTCGCTCGGGTACATCCCCGGCTTCGCGCCGCGCCAGGCGGCGCGGGCCACGTCGCGGCGGCCGGGCTCTTCGCGCGAGCGCTCATCGCGTTGTCGCCGGTCATGTGTGGTCCTTTTTTGCCGGTACCGGACGCTTCTTGAACATCTCGAGCATCCGGTCGGTGACGACGTACCCGCCAACGACGTTCGCTGCGGCGAATGCGGCCGCGATGAACAGCAGCACGTAGCCGATCGCGCTGTTCACGAATCCGGCAAGGATGATCACGCCCACGAGCACCACGCCGTGGATGGAGTTCGTGCCGGACATCAGCGGCGTGTGCAACGTGGCCGGCACCTTGCTGATGACCTCGAACCCGACGAGCAGCGCCAGGACGAAGATCGTCATGTCGCCGACGAACGAACCTGTCATGACGTCGCCTCCAGGAGCTTCGCGGTCGCCTCCTGGACAACCGAGCCGTCGTAGGTAATGACGACGCCGCGCTGGATCTCGTCGTCCAGGTCGATGGCCAACTGTCCTTCGGACAGTAGGTGCTGCAGCAGCGCGCTGATGTTGCGCGCGTACGCGGTGGACGCACTGGTCGGCATCTGCGCCGGCAGGTTGCCGGCCCCGATGACGGTCACCCCGTTGTTCGTGACGATCGTCTCCCCGGGCTGGGAGATCTCGACGTTGCCGCCCAGATCGCTCGCTGCCATGTCGACGATCACGGAGCCGGCGTGCATACTCTTGACGGTGTCTGCGGTGACCATCAACGGGGGACGTCGTCCGGGGACCTGCGCGGTCGTGATCACGACGTCGTGCTTGGCGATGTGCTCGGCGAGTTCGGCCTGCTGCGCTGCCTGTTCCTCAGCGGTGAGCGCCCGCGCATAGCCACCTTCGCCGGCCGCGCCCTCGACCGATTTGAGTTCGACGAACTGCGCGCCCAGCGACTTCACTTCGTCCCGGGCGGCCGGCCGGACATCGTAGGCGCGCACTACGGCGCCCAGGCGGCGCGCTGTGCCGATCGCCTGCAGCCCCGCGACCCCTGCGCCCAGTACCAGTACCGCCGCCGGCTTTGAAGTGCCCGCGGCGGTGATCAGCAGCGGAAAGAACCGCTCGAATGCGTTCGCGGCCACCACCGCCGCCTTGTAGCCGGCGATGTTCGCTTGGGAGCTCAGCGCATCCATGCTCTGCGCACGGCTGAGCGTTCGGGGCAGCCCGTCGAGGCTGATCGCGGTAACGCCGCGCTCAGCCAGGTCGGCCATGAGCCGAGGATTGAGCAACGGCTGGAGCAGCCCGACGACCGCCTGCCCTGAGCGCAGATGCTGCGGCGGGGGCGGGTTCACGCACAAGACGATGTCGGCGCGGGCGAACAGGGTGTCGGTGTCGACGACGGCGGCACCGGCTTCGGCGTAATCCTCGTCCGGAAACCACGCCCGAGCACCGGCTCCGGACGCCACGAGCACCTCGAAGTCGGCACCTTGCAGCCGCGACACCGAATCCGGCGTGAGCGCTACCCGCCGCTCGCCCAGGGCCGTCTCCTGGACCACGCCGACCCGCACGGCTGCCATGGCTTGGACCTCCTCGCGCGCGCAGAGCTACGAAGACCTCGGCGTTGCACACCCTAACGACAGCATCATCACCTGCCGCGGCTGCGCCGGGTCTGTGCGCCGCCTCGGGTACGTTGGGGTTGCTCAGCTGCGAGCGGCACTAGGGTCGCGGTATGCCGAGCCGCCTGACCGTGCTGTCCGGTCCGTCCGGTGTGGGCAAGGGCACCGTGGTGGAAGCCGTGCGTGAGTTGCATCCCCACGTATGGGTGTCCGTTTCGTGCACCACGCGCGCGCCCCGGCGAGGCGAGCGCGAAGGCATCCAGTACCGCTTCGTCGACCGGGCCGGCTTCGCGCGCATGATCGAGCGCGGCGAGCTGCTCGAGTACGCCGAGTTCGCGGGCAACCTTTACGGCACGCCGAGCGCCCCTGTGTACGAGCACCTCGCTGCCGGAATCCCGACGCTGCTCGAGATCGAGCTGCAGGGCGCACGCCAAGTCCGGTCAACCATGCCGCAGGCGCAGTTCGTGTTCCTCGTGCCGCCGTCCTGGGACGAGTTGGACCGCCGGCTGTCGGACCGTGGCACCGAGCCGCGCGACGTGATCGAGGCGCGGCTGGCCCGCGCGAAGGTCGAGCTCGCCGCCGAGAGCGAGTTCGACAAGGTGATCGTCAACGACGACGTCGGGCGTGCCGCCGCCGAATTGGTATCGTTGATAGAGGCTGTGTGCGCCAAGCACGACCAACCAAACCGACAAGAAAGCTGACACGTGTCCGCATCCGTGACCACGCCTGAAGGCATCACCAACCCGCCTATCGACGAGCTGCTCGAGCGCGCCCAGTCCAAGTACGCGCTCGTCATCATCGCAGCCAAGCGGGCCCGGCAGATCAACGCCTACTACAGCCAGCTCGGTGAGGGTTTGCTCGAGTACGTTGGCCCGCTGGTCGAGACAGCGCCACAGGAGAAGCCGCTGTCCATCGCACTGCGCGAGATCAACAGCGACCTGATCGAGTTCAAGCCGGCTGAAACTTAAGCGCGCCGAGGCGATCGCTGCGCCGCCCCCGAGGGGCGGACACGGCGACCGCCGGGCAAGCGTCGCTGGCGCGACGCGCCGGGCGCGCCGCTCTTCGCGCGAGCGCTCATCGCCCGGTGGTTGCCTTCCTTGCTCACGTTTCGCCGTCTGAACGCCAACCTCATGGTTAGCTCGTTCCTGTGAGCCGGATCGTGCTGGGCGTGGCAGGGGGGATTGCCGCCTACAAGGTCGCCGATCTGCTGCGCAAGCTGACCGAGTCAGGGCATGCGGTCACGGTCGTTCCTACCGAGGCGGCGTTGCGCTTTGTCGGTGCGCCGACCTGGGCGGCCCTGTCGGGCCATCCGATAGCGACGGACGTATGGACCGGCGCCGAAGACGTCCCGCACGTCCAGCTCGGACGCGATGCCGAGCTCGTCGTCGTGGCGCCCGCCACCGCCGACCTGCTGGCCCGTGCCGCCCACGGCATCGCCGACGACCTGCTAACGAACACCCTGCTGACGGCGCGCTGCCCGGTGCTCTACGTCCCGGCTATGCACACCGAGATGTGGGACCACCCGGCCACCGCAGACAACGTCGCCACGCTGCGCCGCCGTGGCGCCACGGTGCTCGAGCCTGCGATCGGCCGGCTGACCGGCGCCGATTCCGGCAAGGGGCGCCTCCCCGAGCCTGCCGAGATCGCCCAACTCGCAGAGCTGCTGCTGCGCCGCCCGGACGCGTTGCCGCCCGACCTCGTCGGCCGTCACGTGCTGGTCACCGCGGGCGGCACCCGCGAGCCGCTCGACCCGGTGCGCTTCCTCGGCAATGCCTCGTCCGGGCTGCAGGGCTACGCGCTGGCCACCGTGGCCGCCGCCCGCGGTGCCGGCCAGGTCACCCTGGTCGCCGCCAACACGCATCTGCCCGACCCGGCCGGCGCCGCCGTTGTGCACGTCACGACCACCGGCGAGCTGCGCGAGGCCGTGCACAAGACCGCTGCCGATGCCGACGTGGTCGTTATGGCCGCAGCGATCGCCGACTTCCGGCCCGCCGTGCACGCGGCGCACAAGATCAAGCGCTCGAGGGCCGATCCGCCGCCGATCGCACTGGCCAAGAACCCCGACATCCTCGTCGAACTCGTCGCCGCGCGCCGGCCCGGGCAGATCCTGGTCGGCTTCGCCGCAGAGACCGGCGACCAGACGGGAGACGTCCTCGACCACGGCCGCGAGAAGCTGGCCCGCAAGGGCTGCGATCTGCTCGTGGTCAACGCCGTCGGGATGGGCAAGGCGTTCGGGCAGCCGGACAACGCCGCCGTGATCCTCGGGGCGGACGGCAGCGAGGTGCCGGTGCCGCTCGGACCGAAGGCGGTGCTGGCCGCAGCGGTATGGGACGCGGTCCGATCTCTACCCGGCCGGTAGACTCGCCCGGACCCATTCCGCCAATCTCCGGAGCATCTGTGAGCCGCCGCCTGTTCACGTCCGAGTCCGTCACCGAGGGACACCCTGACAAGATCGCAGACCAGATCAGCGACTCGATCCTCGACGCGCTGCTCGCGCAGGACCCGTCGAGCCGCGTCGCAGTCGAGACGCTCATCACGACCGGTCAGGTCCACGTCGCCGGCGAGGTGACGACGGAGGCGTACGCGGATATTCCGACGATCGTGCGGGAGCGCATCCTCGAGATCGGCTACGACTCGTCCCGCAAGGGCTTCGACGGCGCGTCGTGCGGCGTCAACGTTGCGATCGGCTCGCAGTCACCGGACATCGCGCAGGGTGTGGACGCCGCGTACGAGGTGCGCGTCGAGGGCGACGACGATCCGCTCGACCGGCAGGGCGCCGGCGACCAGGGCCTGATGTTCGGGTTCGCCTGCGACGAGACGCCGGAGCTGATGCCGTTGCCGATCGCGCTGGCGCACCGGCTGGCACAGCGCCTGTCCGTGGTCCGCAAGGACGGCACCGTCCCCTATCTGCGCCCTGACGGCAAGACGCAGGTCACCATCGAGTACATCAACGGCAGGCCGGCGCGCCTGGACACCGTGGTCGTATCGAGCCAGCACGCCGCCGACATCGACCTGGATACGCTGCTCAAGCCGGACATCGCCGAGCATGTGGTCATGCCGGTCATCGCCGACCTCGGCATCGACGCCGAGGGTCACCGACTGCTCGTCAACCCCACCGGTCGGTTCGAAATCGGTGGCCCCATGGGCGACGCCGGGCTGACCGGCCGCAAGATCATCGTCGATACGTACGGCGGTTACGCCCGGCACGGCGGTGGAGCGTTCTCCGGCAAGGACCCGTCCAAGGTCGACCGTTCCGCGGCGTACGCGCTGCGCTGGGTCGCCAAGAACGTGGTGGCCGCGCGGCTGGCCAGCAAGGTCGAGGTGCAGGCCGCCTACGCGATCGGCAAGGCGCATCCCGTCGGGATCTTCATCGAGACGTTCGGTACCGAGACGACCGATCCGGCGAAGATCGCGAGCGCGATCATGGAAACGTTCGACCTGCGCCCTGCCGCGATCATCCGGGACCTCGACCTCAAGCGGCCGATCTACACCCAGACGGCCGCCTACGGCCACTTCGGCCGGGAGCTGCCCGACTTCACGTGGGAGCGCACCGACAAGGCCGACCAGCTGGCCAAACTCGCAAACGGTTGATAGCACCGAACTAGCTGCTCGCGCCGCCGGCGGCTCTTCGCGCAAGCGCTCATCGCGTGGGCGGTTGCTGATATGACTGGAGTGTGAAGCGCGCCGGGCGGGAGGCTGCCGCCGACCGACCGGTCGCTCGGCTCGTGGTCGATGTTCCGCTTGCACATCTCGACCGGCCCTTCGACTATCTCGTACCCGAGCAGCTGTCGGCCACGATTCAGGCCGGCTCCCGGGTGCGGGTTCGGTTCGCCGGACGGCTGGTCGACGGCTACGTCCTCGAACGGTGCGACTCGAGCGAGCACAGCGGCCAGCTGGCGTTCGTCGAGCGAGCCGTCGGTGACGAGCCGGTGCTCACCCCCGAAACCGCCCGGCTGTTCCGTGCCGTCGCCGACAGGTATGCGGGCAGCTTCGCGGATGTGGCGCGGCTCGGCATTCCCGCGCGGCATGCTGGCGCCGAGTCCGCGGCCACCCCTGGGCCGGCGCCGCCGGAGCCGGTAGGTACGAGCGGCTGGGACCGCTACCGCGCCGGGCCGGCGTTCCTCGCCGCAGTCGCGGCAGGACGCCCGGCGCGCGCGGTCTGGTCGGCGCTGCCAGGAGAGGACTGGCCGCGCCGGCTCGCCGAAGCGATGCGCGCCGCGCTTGCCGGCGGGCGGGGCGCCGTGGCCGTCGTGCCAGACCGACGCGATCTCGACCGCCTCGACGCGGCGCTTTCGGCTGTGCTGGGCACGGGCCGGCATGTCGCCTTGTCCGCCGATCTGGGCCCTGCCGAGCGCTACCGCCGTTGGCTCGCGGTGCGCCGTGGCGTGATCCGAGCGGTCGCGGGCACCCGGGTCGCGGGCCTTGCTCCGGTCGCCGATGTGGGCCTGCTCGCGATCTGGGATGACGGTGACGATCTCTACGCCGAGCCGCGGGCGCCTTATCCGCACGCGCGCGACGTGTTGGTGCTGCGCTCGTCGCTGACCGGCGCGGCGCTGCTCGTCGGCGGGTACGCGCGCACCGCCGAGGCGGCGCTTCTCGCCGAGTCCGGCTGGGCGCACGAGATCGTCGCGGATCGGGATGCGATCCGGGCTGCCGGCCCGCGGATCGTGGCCACCGGCGACGACGCCGAACAGCAGCGTGATCCCGTCGCTCGCGCCGCGCGGCTGCCGAGCGTGGCGTTCCGAGCAGCCCGCGACGCACTGGCCGAGGGGCGCCCCGTACTCGTGCAGGTGCCCCGGCGCGGATACGTCCCGACATTGGCGTGTGCCCGGGACCGCACACCCGCGCGATGTGCGACCTGCGGCGGCCTGCTGGCGGCGAGCTCCGGCCACGCGATCGCCACCTGCCGGTGGTGTGGCCGGCCCGCTGGCGACTGGACCTGTCCGGAGTGCGGCGGCCGCCGGATGCGCGCCGTCGTCGTCGGCTCGGCGCGCACGGCAGAGGAGCTGGGCCGCGCCTTCCCGGGCGTGCCGGTCCGCACATCCAGCGGCGACACGGTGCTCGGCGAGGTGCCGGCGCAGCCCGCCGTCGTGGTGGCAACGCCGGGAGCGGAGCCAGTCGTCACGGGTGGGTACGGCGCGGCACTGCTGCTTGACGGCTGGGCGCTGCTCGGGCGCGCCGACCTGCGCGCCGGCGAGGAGGCGTTGCGCCGTTGGCTGAACGCTGCCGCGCTGGTTCGCTCCGATGGACAGGTGGTGGTCGCGGCCGACGCCTCTGTCCCGGTGGTGCAGGCGCTCATCCGATGGGACGCCCCGGGCAACGCTGCTAGGGAGCTCGCCGACCGGCAGCAGCTCGGCTTCCCGCCGGCCGCGCGCATGGCCGCCCTGACCGGCACCGCCGAGGCGATCGGCGAGATGCTGGGTGGGCTGCCGGATCCGCACGAGCTGATCGGCCCGGTTCCAGTGAACGACGACACGCAGCGGGCGCTGATCCGGGTGCCCCGGGCAAACGGCGCGCAGCTCGCCGCAGCGCTGAAGACGGCCGCCGCGGCACGCTCGGCCCGCAAAGCCGCTGATCCTGTCAAGGTCGTCCTCGACCCCCTCGAGCTGTTCTGAGCCGCCCCGCTCGCCCCGGAGAAGCCGGACAGATCCGTAGACTCGCGCTGTGCCCGTTCAGACCATCCGCTTGTTCGGCGACCCGGTGCTGCGCACGCCGGCTGAGGTGGTGACCGACTTCGACAAGGAGTTGCGCACGCTCGTCACCGACCTCACCGAAACCATGCTGTCGGCGCCGGGCATCGGGCTCGCCGCGCCGCAGATCGGGGTGGGGCTGCGCGTGTTCACCTACCACCTCGATGACGAGCAGTCCGGCCATCTGATCAACCCGGTACTGCACTTCCCGTCCGACGAGGAGCAGGACGGCGAGGAGGGGTGCCTGTCGATCCCCGGCCTCAAGTTCGACTGCCGACGCCGCCAGCACGTGGTGGCCCACGGGCAGAACACGGCAGGCGACCCGGTCACCATCGAGGGCACCGAACTGCTCGCGCGCTGCGTCCAGCACGAGACCGACCACCTCGACGGCGTGCTGTTCGTGGATCGGCTGGACGCGGAGACCCGCAAGCTGGCGCTCAAGGCGATTCGCGAGGCGGAGTGGTTCGGCCAGCCGACGCCGCGCGTGAAGGTCAGCCCGCATCCCATGCTGGGGCGGGCGCTGTGACATTTGTGATCAACTCGTGAGGCTGGTTTTCGCCGGGACGCCGGAGACGGCGGTGCCGTCGCTTTTGGCGTTGCTCGACTCACCGCTGCACGAGGTCGTCGCTGTGTTGACGCGGCCACACGCGCGCGCCGGGCGGGGCCGGCGCGAGGTCGCCTCTCCCGTCGAGCAGCTTGCCGTGAAGGAGGGCTTGCCGGTGCTGTCTCCGGCTCGACCGCGTGATCCCGACTTCCTGGAGCAGCTCGTCGACCTGCACCCGGACTGCTGCCCGGTCGTCGCGTACGGCGCGCTGATTCCGGGCGCGGCGCTGGCGATCCCGGACCACGGCTGGGTGAACCTGCACTTCTCGCTGCTGCCGGCCTGGCGCGGCGCCGCTCCGGTTCAACGCGCGATCCTCTCCGGCGACGAGATCACCGGGGCGTCGACGTTCCAGATCGAGACGGGGCTCGACACCGGTCCGGTGTACGGCGTGGTGACCGAGCCGATCCGGCCCATGGACACGGCGGGAGGACTGCTGGACCGACTCGCCCGCAGCGGCGCCGATCTGCTGGTCGCCACGATGGACGGCATCGCCGACGGATCGCTCACGCCCCGTCCGCAACCGCCCGACGGCGTCTCGGTAGCGGCCAAGATCACTGTTGACGACGCGCACGTGGACTGGGCGGCACCGGCAGCGCACGTCGATCGACTGGTCCGGGCGTGCACGCCCGCCCCCGGTCCGTGGACACTGTTTCGTGGCCAGCGGCTCAAGCTTGGCCCGGTTCGGGTGGTAGACGACACAGCGCTCGCGCCGGGCGAGCTGCGCGTGACCAAGCATTCCGTCCGGGTCGGTACGGCAACCGCGCCGGTGGAACTGGGCGACGTTCAAGCGCCGGGCAAGCGACCGGTGCCGGCACCCGACTGGGCCCGCGGCACGCGGCCCGGGCCCGGGGAGCGACTTGGCTGATCCGGCGAGACTCACCGCCTACCGACTGCTGCGTGGCGTTGCCGAGAATCACGCGTACGCCAACCTGCTGATGCCGGCACTGCTCGCCGAGGCCCGGCTGTCGACCCGGGACGCGGCGCTCGCGACCGAGCTCGGCTACGGCACGCTGCGCGCACAGGGCACCCTCGACGCGATCCTGGCGGCCTGCGTCGACCGGCCACTGTCCACTGTGGACGCCTCGGTGCTGGATCTGCTGCGGCTCGGCGCCTACCAGGCACTGCGCACCCGCGTGCCGCAGCACGCCGCGGTGGCCACGACCGTCGACCTCGCGCGCGCCAGGGGAAACGCGCGCGCCGCCGGATTCGTCAACGCGGTGCTCCGCCGGGTGGCCGAGGCGGACTGGGACGAGTGGACGCGGCGGCTCGGCGAAAGCGCATCGCCGCTCGGCAGGCTGGCATTACGCACCGCACATCCCGAGTGGATCGCCGCCGCGTTCGCCGACGCGCTCGGCGGCGATCTCGCCGAGACCGAGGCAGTCCTCGTCGCCGACGACACCCGCCCGCAAACCCATCTCGTGGCGTGGCCGGGCCGCCTGGAACGCGACGCACTGGTTGCCGAGTCCGGCGGCACGCCCGGCCCGTGGTCGCCGTACGCGGTGCGGATGGAGGGCGGCGACCCGGCGCAGCTCCCGTCGGTCCGCGAGGGGCGGGCGGCCGTCCAGGACGAGGGCAGCCAGCTGTGCGCGCTCGCCCTGGTCGCCGCTCCGCTTTCCGGGCCGGACGAGCAATGGCTGGACATGTGTGCCGGCCCCGGCGGCAAGACCGCGCTGCTCGCCGCGACCGCAGCGGCCCGAGGGGCGGTGGTGGTCGCGAACGAGCTGCACCCGCACCGTGCGGAGCTGGTCCGGCGAGCGACGGCGCCATGGGACGTCGCGGTGCGGATCGGTGACGCACGCGAGCTGACGGGCAGTTACGACCGGGTGCTGCTGGACGCGCCCTGCACCGGGCTGGGAGCGTTGCGGCGCCGGCCCGAGGCGCGGTGGCGGCGCGACCCGTCGAACGTGCCCGCACTCGCGGCCCTGCAGCGCGAGCTGCTCGCGGCGGCGCTTCGCGTCGTCCGGCCGGGCGGCGTCGTCGCCTACGTCGCCTGCTCGCCGCACCTCGCCGAGACACGCGACATCGTCGCCGGCGCCGCGCTGGTCGACGCGCGCCCAGCGTTCCCGGAGGTGCCGGAGGTGGGTGACGGGCCGGCGGTGCAGTTGTGGCCGCACCGGCACGGCACGGACGCCATGTTCTGCGCCCTGCTGCGGGGCTGACGAACCGGCACCCGCGCCCGGCTGACCCGCAGCCGTGATCTTGGACTTGTGGGCGCTATTCGGCCACAAGTCCAAGATCATGCCAAGGTTTCGGCGCGGTCCTAGACTCTTGACGTGACGTCGCAGGCGGACCGCGAGCCGATGATCGCGCCGAGCATCCTGGCCTCCGACTTCGCGCACCTGGCCGACGAGGCGGCGGCGGTGAGTGGTGCCGACTGGCTGCACGTCGACGTCATGGACGCCCACTTCGTACCGAATCTCACGATCGGCCTACCGGTGGTGCAGAGCCTGCGCAAAGCCACCGATATCCCGCTCGACTGCCACCTGATGATCGACGACCCGGACCGATGGGCCATCGGCTATGCCGAAACCGGCGCGGTCAACGTCAGCTTCCACGCCGAGGCGGCGGCAGATCCGCGGCGTATTGCCCGGGACCTGCGCGCCGCGGGCTCGCTCGCCGGGCTCGCCGTGGACCGCGACACCCCGCTCGAGCCGTATCTGGACCTGCTGCCCGACTTCGACACGCTGCTCGTCATGACGATCAAGGCCGGCTTCGGCGGCCAGAACTTCATCCCGGACCTGCTCGCCAAGGTGCGCCTCGCCCGCCGGCACCTGAACGCCGGTCACCTGCGGCTCTACATCGAGGTTGATGGCGGCATCGACGCCGAGACGATCGTGGCAGCCGCCGAGGCCGGCGCTGACGTCTTCGTCGCCGGGACAGCCGTCTACGGCGCGGACGACCCCGGCCGCGCCGTCGAGGCGCTGCGTGCCCGCGCTCGCGGGGCGATGGACCGGACATGACGCGCGTCAGCGAGGCGGAGCGGACCGCCATGCACCGCGCGCTGGTGCTCGCCGAGACGGTGCGCGGCCGCACCAGCCCGAACCCGGCGGTCGGCGCGGTGATCCTCGACGCGACCGGAGCGCTCGCGGGCGAAGGCGCGACGCAGCCGCCCGGCGGGCCGCACGCGGAGATCGAGGCGCTGCGCCGGGCGGGGGCGCGCGCACGAGGTGGTGCGGCGGTGGTCACGCTCGAGCCGTGCACGCACCTCGGCCGGACCGGACCGTGCACCGAGGCACTGATCGAGGCCGGCGTTGCCCGGGTCGTGTACGCCGTCGACGACCCGAACCCGCAGGCCGCAGGAGGAGCGGACCGGCTGCGTGAGGCGGGCATCGATGTCGTCGCGGGCGTCGAGGACGCCAGCGCTGCGGCGGGGGCGCTGCGGCCGTGGCTTTCCGCGCTGCGCACCGGGCGGCCGTTCGTCACCTGGAAGCTGGCCAGCACGCTGGACGGCCGGGTGGCCGCCGCCGATCAGACCGCGCGCTGGATCTCCTCGCCGGCGGCGCGCGCCGACTCGCACGCGTTCCGCGGCATCGTCGACGCGATCGTCGTGGGCAGCGGTACCGTCCTCGCCGACGACCCGCACCTGACCGTCCGTGCTGCCGATGATCAGCTGGCGGAACACCAACCGCTGCGCGTCGTCCTCGACCGCCGGCACCGCGTGCGGCAGAGCGCCCGGGTGCGCGACAGCGCCGCGGAAACGCTGCTGCTCGATACGGCAGTGCCGCGCTTCGCGCTCAAGGCGCTGCACGATCGGGGCGTGCGGCACGTGCTGCTGGAAGGCGGCCCCACGCTTGCCGGGGCGTTCGTCGAGGCGCGCTGCGTGGACGAGGTAATCGCCTACCTTGCCCCGAAGTTGCTGGGCGCCGGGCCCTCTTCGCTGGGTGACGCGGGAATAGTCACCATCGCTGATGCCGTCACACTGGAGGTCGAAACCGTAACCCGGGTGGGCAGCGACGTGAAGATCGTGGCGCGGCCGGTCTGGTCAGAAGGGGAGTAACTGCCTTTGTTCACGGGGATCATCGAAGAACTCGGCGCGATCGTCGGGCTGGAGCCACGCGGCGATTCGGCGGTGCTGGTCGTGCGCGCTCCCACGGTCTCCGCGGACGCGCACCACGGCGCGTCGATCGCGGTCAACGGGGTGTGCCTCACCGTAGTTGGCACGGACGGCGAGCGGCTGCACTTCGACGTCATGGCTGAAACCCTCAAGCGCTCGGTCATCGGCGTGCTGCGACCGGCAGAGCAGGTGAACCTCGAGCGGGCGGTGCGCGCCGACGGCCGCCTGGACGGGCACATCGTGCAGGGCCACGTCGACGGCACCGGGGTGCTGATCAGTCGTGCGCCGAGCGATGCCTGGGATCTCGTCCGGTTCGGCATGCCTGTCGATCTTGCCCGCTACGTCGCGGAGAAGGGCTCGATCGCCGTCGACGGGGTCTCGCTGACCGTGACCGGGGTAGGCCCGGACTGGTTCGAGGTCGGCCTGATCCCGGAGACGCTGCGGGCCACCACGCTCGGCGGGAAGCAGCCCGGCGACCCGGTAAATCTCGAGGTGGACGTCCTCGCCAAGTACGTGGCCCGGCTCGTCGAGGCGCGATGAGCGCTCGCGCGAAGAGCCCCGCCGCCGCGACGCGGCCCGCGCCGGCGCGGAGCGGGTCCGCGGGTCCACCCGAGCGGAACGAGCGGTGGGGACGCGGGCCCGCCCCAGGCGGGATGTTGATATGACCGTGCGGTTGGACTCTATTGAGCAGGCGATCGCCGACATCAAGTCGGGCAAGGCGGTGATCGTCGTCGACGACGAGGACCGGGAGAACGAAGGCGATCTGATCTTCGCCGCCGAGTTGGCGACACCGGAGTTGGTGTCGTTCATGGTCCGCTACACGTCGGGCTACATCTGCGTTCCGATCATGGAAGGGGACGCCGACCGGCTCGACCTGCCGCCCATGTACCGGGTGAATCAGGATCGCCGGGGCACGGCGTACACAGTCACCGTCGACGCGCGCGAGGGAGTCTCCACAGGCATTTCCGCGACCGATCGCGCGCTGACCATGCGCTTGCTGGCCAATCCTGACGCCGGCCCGGAGGACTTCTCACGTCCCGGCCACGTCGTGCCGCTGCGAGCGAAGACCGGCGGGGTGCTACGCCGGCCCGGGCACACCGAGGCCGCGGTCGACCTTGCGGTGCTGGCCGGGTTGCAGCCGGCCGGCGTGCTGTGCGAAATGGTCTCCGAGAAGGACCCGGCCGGTATGGCGCGCGGCGACGAACTGCGGGCGTTCGCCGACGAGCATGGTCTGGCTCTGATATCGATCGCCGACCTGATCGCGTACCGGCGGCGTTTCGACAAGCTGGTCGAGCGGGTCGCCTCGGCCCGGGTACCGCTGAGGTACGGGGAGTTCACCGCGGTCGGCTATCGGGCGTCCTACGACGAGCGCGAGCACGTCGCGTTCGTGTTCGGCGATGTCGGCGACGGCGAGGACGTGCTGGTCCGGGTGCATTCCGAATGCCTGACCGGCGACGTGTTCGGCTCGCTACGGTGCGACTGCGGCCCGCAACTCGACGCGGCGCTGGCCACCGTGGCCCGCGAGGGCCGTGGCGTCGTGCTGTACATCCGCGGACACGAGGGCCGCGGCATCGGGTTGCTGCACAAGCTTCAGGCCTACCAACTCCAGGACGCCGGCGCGGACACACTGGACGCGAACCTGCAGCTGGGCCTGCCCGCCGACGCCCGCGACTACGGAACCGGCGCGCAGATCCTCTATGACCTGGGCGTGCGCACGATGCGGCTGCTCACAAACAATCCGGCGAAGCGCGCCGGCCTGGAAGGCTACGGACTGCGCGTCGTCGGGCGGGTGCCGCTGCCCGTGAACGCCAACCCCGAGAACCTGCGGTACCTGCAGACCAAACGCGACCGGATGGGTCACGACCTGGAGTTCGAGGAGCCGACAGCATGAGCGGCGAGGGCGCGCCTGAGTTGTCTACTGTGGACGGTGCCGCCGAACTGCGGGTCGCCGTCGTGGCGGCGCAGTGGCATGCCACGGTGATGGGTGGCCTGCTCGGCGGGGCGCGGCGGGCGCTAGCGGAGTCGGGCATCCACGATGTGACCGAGGTGCGCGTGCCCGGGGCTTTCGAACTGCCCGTTGCGGCGGCCCGTCTGGCGGCTGCGGGATTCGATGCGATCATCGCGCTGGGCGTGGTCATTCGGGGCGGGACGCCGCATTTCGAGTACGTGTGCAACGCGGCCACCGACGGGCTCACGGCCGTTGCGGTGCGCACCGGCGTGCCGATCGGCTTCGGCGTGCTGACCTGCGACACCGACCAGCAGGCGCTCGACCGGGCCGGCCTTCCCGGCGCCAAGGAGGACAAGGGCTTCGAGGCCGCCGTCGCGGCGCTGCGCACCGCCGTGGTGCTTGCATCCTTCGACCTTCCGTGAGTGTCTCCGGCATCGTCCTTGCCGCCGGCGCGGGCCGACGGCTGGGCGGGCCGAAGGCAGAACTCGTGATCGCCGGCGAACGGCTGCTGGACCGCTCCGTGCGGGTGTTGCACGGCGGCGGCTGCGCCGAAGTGGTGGCGGTCGTCCGGCCCGATACCCGGGTCGAGGGCGCCGTCGTGGTCGTCAACTCCGACCCGGAGCGCGGCATGGGGTCTTCGCTACGGCTCGGCCTCGCTGCCGCATCGGGCGACCGGGCGGCGATCGTGCTCGTCGACACCCCTGGCATCAGCGCCGAGGCGGTGCGCCGCACGCTCGGGGTGGCGGCGCCGGTCGCCGTCGCGACCTACGGCGGTCGCCGAGGGCATCCTGTCGTCATCGTTCGTCCACTGTGGACGAACGTCGCGGCACTGGCCATTGGAGACGCAGGGGCGAGGGCGTTCCTGCGCGAGCACCCGGAGCTGATCACCGAGGTTGCCTGTCCGGGCGACCCCGCAGACATCGACACCGCCGAGGACTTGGCGCGCTTCCTGGGGGACTGACGGAGATCAGCACGTGACGAGCGTCGAGATCACGGAGAAACGGGTCACCTGGGCCGAGCTGTTCTTCGACCTGGTCTACGTCTTCGCGGTCACCGAGGTCTCGTCGCTGCTGCACGCCGACTACTCGTGGGCCGGCGTGCTGCGTGCCCTCATCGTGTTCGTGCCGATTTACTGGTCGTGGGTGGGGACGTCTGTGCTCGCCAACACCCAGGACCTCAGCGGAGCGGCGAGCCGCATCGGCATGTTCGCGGTGGCCTTGGCGGGCCTCTTCATGGCACTCGCGGTGCCGGAGGCCTATGGCGAGCGCGGCGTCCTGTTCGGCAGCGCGTACCTGGCTGCCCGTGTGGTGCTCGCGATCATGCTGTTCCGGCGCGTCCCGATCGCACTCAATCCCATAGCTGTGGGGCTGGTCGTCAGCGGTCCGCTGATCTTCGCCGGCGGCTTCGCGCACGGCACGGCACGCGAGGCGATCTGGGCGTTGGCCGCCGCAATCGACCTGTCGTCGCCGACGGTCCTGAAGTCGCGACTGCGGTCGATGCGCTTTGATCCCTCGCATCTGGCGGAACGGTTCGGGCTGCTCCTGATCATCGCGCTGGGCGAGTCCGTCGTCGCGATCGGCGGGCCGGCAGCATCGGACAAGCACCTGAGTGCCGGTGTGCTGGCCGCGGTGGCCGCGGCGTTCGTGTGCGCATGCGCGCTGTGGTGGGTGTATTTCCACTTCGCCGCGGACGCGATGCGCTATGCGATAACGACGGCGCAGGTGCAGACGCACATCGCCCGGCACGTGATGTCTTACGGGCACCTGATGTTGGTCGGATCGGTGATCTCGATCGCGGTGGGGATGCGCGAGGCGGTCGCGCATCCAGGCCAGCACCTGAATTGGGGCGTGACCGGGCTGCTGTTCGGCGGCTGCGCGCTGTACCTCGCGACCTACGGCTACACCCGCTGGGCAATGTTCCGGCTCGTCTCGACCACCCGGCTCACGGCCGCGGCCGTCATGCTTACGCTGCTGCCAGTCGCGCCGCATCTGCCCGCGCTCGGGGCGCTGACCCTCGTAGCGGCCGTACTGGTTGCGCTGAACGTCGTCGAATACGTACGGGTGCGCGGGACGTCAATCGCGCAGCGTGCGGGGGAGGCCGAAATGGCGCAGCAGGCCGGTGTCCATGAAGCGGGTGACAGCTGAGATCTCAGTGCCGGAGAGGGTCAGCACGACGAGGCCGTGCGCGTGCCAGATCGGGCTGTGCGCGTCGCGCAGGTAGGCGCCGAACGCCGGCTGGGTGTTCGCCCGGGTGGGGACGAGGCGGTAGCTGCGCGCTCCGCGGAACGGGATCGTGACGAGGAAGTGCGCCACCCGTTCCGGCCCCTGGTACTCCAACGGCAACGGCGGCATGGTCAGCCACGCGTCGTCGGTGAGCAGGGCGACGACGCGTGGCACGTCGCCGCGTTGGAACGCATCGGCGAACTCGTCGACAACCGCCCGTTCAGCCGGCGAGCCGGGCGCCGGCGCTGTGTCCGGCGGCTGGGTCGCCAGCGTGGCGCGGGCGCGCTTGAGCGCGCTGCCGACCGCGTCCTCGGTGGTCTCGAGCATGCTTGCGACCTCCGCGGTGCGATAGCCCAGCACGTCGCGCAACAGCAGCACGGCCCGCTGGCGCGGCGGCAGGTTGTGCACGGTGACCAGGAACGCCAGCCGGAGGCTCTCACGTTGCTCGAGCGCCGCCTCCGGACCTGGCGCGCCGTCGGGCAGCCGGGACAGGAGCGTGTCCGGAAACGGTTCCAGCCAGAGCGGGTCGACCACGCGAGTCGGTTCCGGAAGCGGCACTTCAGGCGTATACATGTCCGGCCGGCGATCGCGGGCACGCAGCGCGTTCAGGCAACGGTTCGTCGCGATTCGGTAGAGCCAGGTACGCAACCCGGACCGCTCCTCGAACCGGTCGAGTCCGCGCCAGGCCGCCACGAGCGTCTCCTGGAGCAGGTCCTCGGCGTCCTGGATAGTGCCGAGCATCCGGTAGCAGTGCAGCAGCAACTCGCGCCGGAACGGCTGAGTCAACTCGGCGAACGCGAGCCCGTCGCCGGACCGGGCGCGCACCAGCGCCGACTGGTTCACCATCGCATCCTCGCATCGCATCGCCCTTCCCCTACCGGTACCGACACCGGCAGCGACGGGAATCGGGCGCAGCCGGTGTCGGTACCGGCATGACTACGAATCGCACCGCGCAGCGCTGGATCCTGGCGCTGACCTCGATCGGGTCGTTCCTCGTCGTGCTGGACATGCTCGTCGTGGCGACCGCGCTGACGACCATCCATCGCGATCTCGGCGCCTCGATCGAGGATCTGGAGTGGACCGTCAATGCGTACACGCTCAGCTTCGCTGTATTTCTGATGACCGCTGCGACACTGGGCGACCGCTACGGGCGCCGCGGCACGTACGCCGCCGGGCTGGGCCTGTTCGCGGCGGCATCGGCAGCGTGCGCATTGTCGACGAACATTGGGGCGCTGGTCGCGGCCCGAGCCTTGCAAGGCGTCGGCGCTGCCGTGGTGATGCCTCTGGCGCTGAGCCTGCTGAACGCCGCGTTCCCGCCACAGCAGCGCGGGCGGGCGATGGGCGTATATGGCAGCGTCACCGGTCTCGCGGCCGCGCTCGGGCCGGTTGTGGGTGGGGCGGTCACGCAGGGCATCGCCTGGCAGTGGATCTTCTGGATCAACGTCCCGATCGCTGTGGTGACGATTCCGCTCGTGCTGACGCGGATCCCCAGCAGCCGGGTGCCCGCCGCTGCGCTGGACCTGCCGGGCCTCGGACTCGTCACGGCGGCCGCGTTCGCGCTGGCCTGGGCGCTCGTCCGGAGCAACACGGTGGGCTGGGGCAGCGCGGAGGTCGTCACGGCTTTGGTGGCAGGGGTCGCGGCAACCGTTGCCTTCGTCGCCTGGGAGAGCGCCACGGCGACCCCGATGCTGCCGATGCGCCTGTTCTCCGTGCGCGGCTTCTCCGCCGGGAACGCCGCGATCTTCTGCCTGAACGCGTCGCTGGCCGGGGCGGTGTTCTTCACCGCGCAGTTCCTTCAGGTGGGGCTCGGTCACGACGCGCTCGCCGCGGGGCTGCGGCTGTTGCCGTGGGGCATCGCGCCGCTGCTCATCGCGCCGCGCGCCGGCGTGCTGGCCGACCGGATCGGCGAGCGTCCGCTCGTCGTTGCGGGGATGGCACTCCAAGGCGCCGGGCTGGCGTGGCTCGCTATCGTCGCGGGCCCCGGCGTCGGCTATCCGGCGCTCGCCGTGCCTATGTCCGTCGTCGGCGTCGGGTTCTCGCTCGCGCTGCCGCCGCTGACCAAAGCGGGGGTGGGCGCGGTTGCGCTGGCGGACATCGGAAAGGCGTCCGGGGCGTTTAGCACCATGCGCCAGCTCGGGGGAGCGTTCGGAGTGGCGATCCTCGCCATGGCATTCGCCGGTAACGGACGCTACTCGTCGGCGGCGGCGTTCAGCGACGGGTACACGCGGGCCATGCTGGTCGCGGCCGGCCTGGCCCTGGCCGGCGCCTTCGCGGGTGCGGCGTTGCGGCCCGGCCGGGTCACGGTGCCCGCCGCGCCAGCTCCGCAAGCGCAGCCGGGAAGATCTCGGCAGGCGGCGTGACCAGTCCGGCGCCGACCTGTCCGGTGCCTGCGACCTTGCCGGCCATGCCGGTGTTGATCTGCGGCAAGATGCCGGTGCGCACCACACGCGTTACGTCGATGCCACACGGCACACCGCGGAAATCGAGTACCGGGACCGTGTACGCGGGATGCTCGGCCAGGGTGATCTCGTACATGCGCCGGGTGGTGGCGAGCGCGTCAGCCACGGATCCGCCGACGAAGCGAACGATCGCGGGCGCTGCTGCCATGGCGAACCCGCCGAGCCCTGCCGTCTCGGTGATCGCCGAGTCGCCGATGTCGGGGTTGGCATCGTCCGGGCCGAAGCGGCCGAGGTAGAGCCCGTCCGGCACCAGCGCCGGCGCCGTGAACCACTGCCCGCCGGTGCCGGACACCTGGATGCCGAAGTCGGTGCCGTTGCGCGCCATCGCGACCACCATGGTCGATCCGGCGATGCCGCGCGCGGCGTCGAGGGTGAGCTTGCATGCCGGCATCCCCACGTTCAGGAAGAAGTGGTCGTTGCCGGCAATGAAGCGCGCCACCTCGGCAATGTCCGAGGAAGGGAAGCCAGAATCAACCATCGCCGGCATCAGTTCGCGCAGCAGCATCAGCGTCCCGGCGCGATTGCGGTTGTGCGCCTCATCGCCCATGGAAAGCATCTGCGCCACGATCGTCTTGACATCGACGGGGCCGTGCGCACGCACTGCCGCCTGCAGCATCGGCCCGAGGACATCGGCCATCCAGCGCAGCCGGGTCAGCACGTCGGGCGAGTAGGCGCCGTAGCGCAGGACCCTGCCCAGCCCCTCGTTGAGGGAGCAGTACGCCAGTGCACCGCTGGCCGGATCCTCGAGCACGAACAGCCACATCGACGCGGACACCACTCCGGCCATCGGCCCGACGGCGCGCGCGTGGTGGCACGGCGTGAGGTGGAGCCGCCCGGCGTCGAAGAGCGCGGCGGCCTGCGACGGATCGTCGACCAGGCCCTCGAACGCGGCCGCTCCGAGCAGCGCCCCCTGTAGTGGTCCGGATGTGCGCCGCCACTCGATCGGTGGGCCGGCGTGCAGGAAGTCGGTCCGGGCGAGCCCCAGCGCGTCGCCTGCCGGCATCACGTCCACGAGCAGCGCCCGCGCCTCGGTCATGCGCCGGACGGCCTCGGCGTTCGCGCCGGCACGCCGCGGGTCGGCTATGACCCGGGCCAGGTCGCCGGCGGTGCCGCTCATCGGCGGGCGCCAGTCGACGCGAGTTACGCGCGCGGCCTGCGCGTCGGCAGCATCGGCCAGCACGTCGATACCCGCCGCGATGATGTGTGGCTCAGTCATGCGCCACCAGGCCGCATGCGAACCGGGCCGCCTGCGCGTTCGAGGCGAACACGTGTGCCCCGGCGCGGCGCAGCGTGCTGGCCTGGCGCCCGAGGTCCTGCGGGTCGTCCCGGGTGCCGATCAGGCTGGCGACGACGGGTGTTTGCGACGCCGCGATCAGCGGGGCGAGCTCGGCGGACGGGTCGGGTTGCGCGCCGAAACCGAGCACGACGTCCAGCAGGATCGCGGCGGCGCCCGAGTCCTCCGTCGCGCCGGCGAGATGTTCCAGGCGAAGAGACCCGTCGATCATCGGATGCGGGCGCCCGGCGGTCAGCGCGTCATCGCCGAAGTCGATCATCTCGTGGGGCACGCGGAGTTCCTGGGCGATCAGCGCCGCCTCGTCGCGCAGCGTGCCGCCCGCGAACAGCCCGCGCAGCACGCCGGGACGCGGGTCGGCGGCGCGCCCCGGCCAGGCCGGCCAGCGCGGCACCGGGTGGCCGAGCGCGGACAGGACGTCCTCGGCGGCGGTGCTCAGATCCGTCTCGCCGACGAACGCGAACCGTACCGGGGTGGACGTCGTCGCGTTCCGGATCCGCCGCGCGACCTGCGCGTCGGGCAGCTTGGACATGACGACGATCAGCTCAGTGGCCGGGTCGGCGTCGAGCCGCCGGAGCGCGGCCAGCGTCGAGCGCCCGCCCACCGCCGCCGAGAGGTCACGCCCGCCGACTCCGAGCGCCGCGCTGACGCCGACGCCGGCGGAATCCAGCAGGCACAGCAGCTGCTGGCATCCCGTTCCGGACGCAGCCACGACGCCGACCGGCCCTGGTTGCACCGCGTTCGCGAAGCCGAGCCCGACGCCGCCGACCACGGCGGTGCCGCAGTCCGGGCCCATGACCAGGCGGCCCAGCTCGGCGGCCACCCGCTTCAGCACGACCTCGTGCGCGATCGGCACGTTGTCCGAGAAGATCATCACGTCGCAGCCGGCGTCGAGCGCGTCCATCGCCTCCGTGAACGCGTGCTGTCCGGGCACGGATATCAGGGCAAGTCCGGCCCCGTCGCGTGCCGCTGCGCCCACGGTGCGCGGTGCGGGCTCCTCGGCGCCCATCCGGGTCGTCGCAGGTTGCGGAGCGAGTGCCTGCTCGGCAGCAGCGAGGGCTGCGCGTAGTCCTGCCTCGTCGGCCACCCGCAGCGCCAGCAGCAGCGCGTCCGGGGAGGCGCCGTCCGGCGCGGCGAATCCCATGCCGCGGGCCAGCTCGACGTTCAGCGGCGTCGCCATGGCGACGAGGGCGGCGTCCACGCCGTCGGCGCGTTGCAGCAGCTGGCTCACCTGCATGAGCGTCACGGAGTCTGCATACGCTCCGGCGCGGAGCTCGACGTGATCGATCACCGGCTCACGCCGCAAGCGCCGCGGCGATGACCCCGGACGCGAGCGCCGCACCGGAGGTGTGGCCGACGGCGAACAGCTCGGCGAGCGCGGGGTCCAGCGGACGGCCTCCTGCCAGTGCGTCCAACAGCCCGCCCACCTGGGGGATCGCCTCGCCGACCGCCGCGTGCCGTAGCAGCGCTGCGGACAGTGTGGTGGTCCGTGCTGCCGCCTCGCTGTCAACCAACGCGCGCACGTCGTCCGCCGCGATGCCGTAGGCGGCGGCACCGGCGAGGTAGCCCGCCAGCACGTCGTCGCCTTGCGGTGTGAGGCCCGGACCGCGGCCGAGCAGCTGGCGCGGGCTGGTCACATCGCCGGGGTCGACCGCGGCCTGCGCGGCTCGCACACGCGTCCGCAGCGGCGCCGGGCGGCGCCCCACCGATGTCGACACGAGGCGCCCCGGGCGGATCGTGACGCGGCCGAAGCGCAGCGCGCCGCCACCCACGACGACGTCACCGGGCAGGTCCAGATTCGCGGCCGGCACGGCCAGCCCGCAGGGCAGGCGCACGGCGTCGCGCCCCAGCACGGCGATCACCCCGAACGCGTGTGGCACTGCGACGTAGACGGCCGACGGGAAGCGCACCAACACCCGGCCGTGACACGGCGGGCCGGACAACGCCTGCCGCATGCGTATCGGCACGGAGGCACGGAACGCGACGGTGGGCATGGTCGTCACCGTCGCCATTCCGGTCCTCCGGCCGTCCCTTCCCCCCAGAAGGTCCGCGAGCGAGATGACCGCGGCCTGGTGCGTACCGTACTCATCGCGGGTACCGTCTGCCGATGGTTACAGTTGCCAACGATCGGGCCGAAGCGATGCGGGATTTGCCAGCGCGCCGCGCGCTCTACGGGCTTCCGGTACGGGCGCTGGTGCACCTGCCGAGCCTGCGCGGCACCCGCGTGCTCGCCGGCACCGACGGGCTGGACCGCGAGGTGCGCCGGGTGAACGTCATGGAGGTGCCCGACATCCTGCCCTGGGTCAAGCCGCACGAGCTGCTGCTAACCACATGGTTCCCGCTGCGCGCGGTCGGCGGCATCCGCGACGAGGCGGCGCTGTGCAAGCTGGTTGCCGACCTCGATGACCGGCGGCTGGCCGCGATCGCGATCAAGTTGGGCCGCTACATCGATGAGGTGCCCCCGGCAGTGCTTTCCGTCGCGGACCGGATCGGGATGCCCATCCTGCGCGTGCCGGACGGGGTCGCGTTCGACGACGTGATCACCGACGTGTTCACCGAGCTCGTCGACCGGCAGGCCGGCGCGCTGAGCCGGGCGGACGAGTTGCACCGCGCGCTCGCTGCGATTGTCCTCGAAGGCGGCGACCTGCCCCAGATCGCGGACGAGGTGGCCCGGCTGCTCGACGCGTCGGTGCTGATCTGTACGCCGGACGGACGCGTCCAGGCCCATGGCGGGCACCGCGAGGCGTTCGCCGCGCTGCCGCTCTTCGACCCGACCGGCCGATTCCGGGTGGAACAGTTGCGGCTGGGCGTGCAGCGACCGCCGGACGGCCGGCCGGGCGAGCTCGCCATGGCAGCGATCGTGGCGGGGGGCACCGACCACGGGCGTATCGCCGCGTTCTCCCCAGGCTTACTGCCGCCGCCCGGCATCCAGGCGCTGGAACGTGCCGCGACCGTGGCCGCCCTCGCCATCACCAAGCAATTGGCGGTCGCCGCTGTCGAGGGCAAGTACCGGGGAGACTTCCTGCGCGACGTGCTCACCGGCAGCGCAGGCGATCCCGCCGCGGTGGTCGAGCACTGCTCGTCGCTCGGCTGGGACGTCGACCGGCCGATGGTCATCGTCGTCGCCGAGCTCGATCCGGACGACCCGCAGCGTCCCATCCCACCGCCGCCGGTCGCCCTGCGCTCGCCGCAGGAGCGTTTCGCCGGCGCCTGGCTGCAAGTGGTGCGTGCCCGGGACAAGGCGGCGCCGGTCGTCGGGTTCAGCTCCGAGGTCGTGGCACTGTTACCGGTGAGCACCGAGCCGGATGCCGCGGCCAAGGCCGTCGATGCGGTGGTGACTGCGGTGGCCGGGGACCGGGGCGGTGGCCGTCGCTCTTTCTGCGCAGGAGTGAGCCGCCTGGTCATGGACGCCTCACGTATTCCCGACGCATATACCGAGGCGCGCCGGGCGGTGGCGGTGGGCCGGCGGGTCCACGGACGCGGCAGCGTGTCGCACTTCGACTCGCTCGGGGTGCACCGGCTGCTCTCTCTCGTGTCGGATACCGCCGAGCTGCGCTCGTTCGCCGTCGAGATGCTGGGCGACCTGGCTCGCGACACCCCCGAGGCGGCCGACCTGCGGCAAACCCTGCAGACGCTGCTGGACACCAACCTCAACGTCGCAGAGACCGCGCGCATCCTGCACTTCCACTACAACACGCTGCGGTACCGCATCGGCAAGCTCGAGCGCATCGTCGGTGCGTTCACCACCGATCCGGCGCTGCGCCTGGATGTCGCGCTCGCCCTGCAAGTGATCGAGATGCGTGGGATCTGATGCGGCAGGAGCCGGGCCGCGCGGGCAACCGTCGCAGTGCGGCGCTTTTGGCAACACTGCACCATGTCGGTGCGGGTGGGCGCTCACTAACGTCCGCAGGCAGCCGGGTCGCGGCGCACTGTGACGGGCGAGGCTCGGGGAGAATGAGCGCTCGCGCCGATCGCAGGGGGTTCGCTTGAAACCGCCGTCGTTCGAGTACTCACGGGCGTCGTCGCTCGACGAGGCGCTGGCGGTGCTCGGCGAGCTCGGCGACGAGGCCAAGGTGCTGGCCGGCGGGCAGAGTCTGATGCCGTTGCTGTCCATGCGGCTGGCCGCGCCGCGGCACCTCGTGGACATCAACCGCCTGTCCGAGCTCGCCTATGTCCGGACGACCGCCGAGGGCGTGCGGGTCGGCGCGACAGCACGGCACGCCGATCTGGAACGCGACGCCGACGCCGCTCGCAGCCAGCCGCTGCTGGTGCGCGCGGTGCGACTGATCGCCCACCCGACGATCCGCAACCGCGGCACGGTGGTCGGCAGTCTGGCGCACGCCGACCCGGCCGCGGAGCTGCCGGCGGTGCTCGCCCTGCTCGGCGGCACGGTTCGGGTGGCGTCGGTGCGCGGCACGCGCGAGATCCCGGCCCGGGAGTTCTTCCTCGGGACGTTCGAGTCGGCGCTGCGGCCGGACGAGCTCGCCGTCGAGGCGTTCTTTCCGGCGCTGCGGCCGGGTGCGCGTACGTCGATCGTCGAGGTGGCGCGCCGGCACGGCGACTATGCGCTGTGCGGTGTCTGCGCGGTGCGCTCGCCTGATCGCGTGCGGGTGGCGCTGCTGTCCGTGGCGCCAACTCCGCTCGTTCTCGACGTGCCGGACGTCGCCGGCGCAGCCGAGCTCGCCCGATCGTCGGTCGATCCCACACCGGACATCCACGCCTCTGCCGAGTACCGCCGCCACCTGGCCGGCGTGCTCACGGAGCGGGCCCTGCGGGAGGCGGCATGAAGGTCCGGCTGGTCGTCAACGGTGTCCCGCACGACGCGGACGTGCCGGCGCGGCGACTGCTGTCCGACTGCCTGCGCCACGACCTGCGCCTGACCGGCACGCACGTCGGGTGCGAGCACGGTGTCTGCGGTGCGTGCACGGTGCTGCTGGACGGCCGCCCGGTGCGCTCCTGCCTGCTGCTGGCGGTCAGCGTGGACGGGCAGGAGATCACCACTGTCGAAGGGCTCGCGCACGACGGAGCGCTGTCCCCGGTGCAGCAGGCATTCGCCGACTGCCACGCGCTCCAGTGCGGCTTCTGCACCCCGGGGTTCCTGACCACGATCACGGCCGGGCTGCGCGACAACCCGCACCCGACGGAGGAGGACGCCCGCGAGATGATCGCCGGCAACCTGTGCCGGTGCACGGGCTACCAGAACATCGTCGCCGCGGTGCTGAAAGCGGCCGGGCCATGACGCAGCTGTTCGGCGCGCCGATCCCGCGTCGCGAGGACCGCCGCTTCCTGACCGGCGCGGCGGGGTTCCTTGACGACCTGGGCCACGACGCGCTCGCCGTCGCGCTCGTCCGCTCACCGCACGCCCACGCTCGGTTGGTCGACATCGATGTGTCAGGGGCGCTCGATGTGGCCGGGTTGATCGCGATCTACACCTATGACGACCTGGCGGGTGCCCTGGCCGAGCCGTTGCCACTGCTCATCCCGCATCCGGCGCTCACCCACGGGCGCACCGCATACGCGCTGGCTCGCGACGAGGTCAACCACGTCGGCGAGCCGGTAGCCATGGTGGTTGCCCGGGACCGCTACCTCGCCGAGGACGCCGCCGAACGGATCGTGGTCAGCTACGAGCCACTGCCCGCCGTGGTGGGTATCGAGGCGGCCCGGCGCGCCGACCGCCTGGTCCATGACGATGTCCCGGGCAACGTCGGCGCAAACGATACGCAGGCGTACGGTGACGTCGATGCCGCGCTTGCGAGCGCACCACACCGGCTCAGTCTGGACCTCGCCGTGGAGCGGTCGGCGTCGACGCCGCTCGAGACAAGGGGCGTGCTCGCCGAGTGGGACACAGAGTCGGGGCGCCTTCGCATCTGGTCGTCCACCCAGACGGCAACGGGCCTGCGCGCGGCAGTCGCGGCGAAGCTCGGCCTCGACCTCACGAACGTCGAGGTGATCACCCCCGACATCGGCGGCGGATTCGGCGTCAAGATCGTTCACCCGTGGCCGGAGGAACTGCTCGTGCCGATGGCGGCACGTGCCCTGGGCCGCCCGGTGAAGTTCACCGAGGACCGCGGCGAGCACTTCGTCGCGGCCGCCCACGAGCGTGCGCAACTGCACCACGTCGAGGTCGGCTTCGACGACGAGGGCCGGATCGTCGGCCTCGATGTGCGGTTCTGGCACGACCACGGTGCCTACACGCCGTACGGGGTGATCATCCCGATCGTCACGTCGACGCAGCTGCTCGGCCCTTACAAGCCCGGGGCGTACCGCGTCGAATACGACAGCCTCTACACCAACACGGTCATCGTGACGCCCTACCGGGGCGCCGGCCGCCCGCAGGCTGCGTTCGTCATGGAGCGAACGATGGATGCGATCGCACACGAGCTCGGGATCGACAGGGCCGCGGTGCGCGAAATGAACTTCATCCAGCCCGACGAGATGCCCTATGACTTCGGGCTGACATTCCAGGACGGCCGGCCATTGCGCTACGACTCCGGCGATTATCCAGCCACGCTGGAGAAGCTGAAGAAGCTGGTCGGCTGGGACGCCTTCGAGATGGTCCGTGAGGCGGCGCGCGCCGAGGGGCGCCGCGTCGGCATCGGGCTCGCCTGCTATGTCGAGGGCACCGGCGTTGGCCCGTACGAGGGCGGCCACGTGCTGATCGAGACCTCGGGAAAGGTGAAGGTGGCCACCGGACTGACCACTCAGGGACAGGGCCACCAGACCGTGTTCGCGCAGATCGTGGCCGACGAACTGGGTGTGCCGATAAGCGACATCGAGGTCGTCACCGGCGACACGCGCCGATTCCCTTATGCGGTGGGCACGTTCGCCTCGCGATCCGCCGTGATGAGCGGCTCCGCGATAGCGCTGGCCGCCCGCACCGTCCGGGAAAAGGCGCTGCGGGTGGCCGCGGAGGCGCTGGAGGCGGATGTCGGGGACCTGGAGATCGTCGAGGGCGTCGTCCGGGTGAAAGGCAACCCGGGTGCCGAGATCGCACTGGGCACGGTGGCGGTGCTCTCGAACCCGTTGCGGTACGCCTTCGACGAGGCGTCGCAGGCGGCCACCCAGTTCGTGGTGGGCGACCCGGACAAGCCCCCGGTGGCCGACGACGACGAACCCGGCCTGGAAGGCCGCGACTACTATTCGCCGCCGCACGCCACGTTCGCGAACGGCATGCACGCGGTGATCGTCGAGACCGACCCCGACACAGCGGAGATCCGGATCCTCAAGTACGCCGTGGTCCATGACTGCGGCAACCTGATCAATCCGCGCATCGTGGAAGGCCAGATCCACGGCGGCGTCGCACAGGGTGTCGGCGGGGCGCTCTACGAGCGGATGGCGTATGACGAGCAGGGCCAACTGCAGAACGCGTCGTTCATGGACTTCCTCATGCCGTACGTGACCGAGGTACCGCACGGCATCGACATCGACCACCTGGAAACGCCCTCGCCGCTGAACCCACTGGGCGTCAAGGGGGCAGGCGAGGCCGGCGTCATCCCGTCGGCGGCCGTGTTCGCGTCGGCGATCGAGGACGCCGAGGGTGTCCGGATCACGTCCATGCCGATCTCGCCGAGTGAGCTTTTCGAGCTGCGGAGGACGCATGAAGATCGCCGGTGAAGCCACCCTGCACGCGCCGATCGACCGGGTGTGGCAGGCGCTCGGCGACCCCGCGGTCCTAGCGAGCGCGATCCCGGGCTGCGAGCGGCTGGAGCCGGCGGGGCCCGGCACATACCTGATGACAGTGACGTCCGGCGTTGCGTCGACCGAAGGCACGTATTCGGGCACCGTGCGGGTTTACGACAGGCAGCCGCAGTCGTCGTTCGCCATAAACGCGAACGCAGCGGGTGTACCGGGCACGTTGGGCACCGACGTGCGGGTACGACTGTCCGAAGTGGACGGTTCGACCCTCGTCAGCTACGACGCGGACGCCGCTGTCGGCGGACTGATCGGCGGCGTGGGTCTGCGGTTGCTGACGACCGTGCTGCAGAAGACCGCCGACGAGTTCTTCGCCGCGGTCGACAACGCGCTCACCGGCAACGCGCTCACCGGCAACGCGCCGGCTGCCCGCCGCGCAGAGGCACCGGCACCCAGACGCTTCCCTCCCGGTGTGCTTGTCGGAGCTGCGGCCGGATTCGCGCTGGGCGCGATATGGGGACGGAGGGTGCGCTGATGCGCGCCGTCACGGCGGCGGCCGTTCAGGTGGCGCCGTCCTCTGCGCCGCTGAGTACCGGCACGATCACCGCCAACACCGAGCGTGCGATCAGGCTGATCCGCGACTGCCACACGGCGACGGCCGCCGAGCTGATAGTGCTGCCGGAGTCGGTCACCACAGGGTTCACCCCGGGCGTGCCCGCCTCGGAGCTATGGCAGCTGGTCGGCCCGGCGCCGCTCGATCCGTTCCGGTCAGCCGCCGAAGAGCTGCGGGTACACCTCGTCGTCGGCACCTACCAGCGTGGTGAGAGCCCTGGCGTCATGTACAACACTGCGGCCGTCATTTCGCCCACAGGAGCGGTTCTCGGTACGTATCGCAAGACACACCCGTTCGGGGGCGAACGCGTCGACCGTGGCGGCTGGGTGACGCCCGGCGACGACGTGCTCGTCGTCAACACGCCGCTCGGCGCGATCGGCGTCATCATCTGCTTCGACGGCGATTACCCGGAGCTGTCCCGTATCACTGCCATCAGAGGTGCCGAGATCATCTGCCGACCGTCGGCGTTGCTCCGCTCCGCGGACCTGTGGGAACTCACCAATCGAGCGCGGGCCTACGACAACCACGTGTACGTGATCGGTGCGAACGCGACAGGCGTCGATCCGTCCGGCGTGATCTACTTCGGCAACTCCATGATCGTCACGCCTATCGCCGAGGTGGTAGCGCGTGCCGCATCGCACGAAGGCTGGGTGTCGGCACGCCTCGATCCGGCCACGGCCATGGCGTCGATGACACCGGGCTCGTCTGTCCCGCAGTCGTTCGACCACCTTGCCGACCGCAACCTGGATCTGCTTCGCAAGCATGCCGATACCCTGCTCGGCGAGGCACACTCGCCGTTCGGGCACGGCGGCCAGGCAGAGGACATCGTGGACTGATGACGGAAATTCGACCTGTTCGAGACGACGAACGCGAAGGCGTTGCCGCGCTGCTCACCGAGCGTTGGGGCTCGCCGATCGTGGTGAGCCGTGGAGTTCGCCACGACCTGCGTGAGCTGCCGACGCTCGTGGCTGAACAGGACGGCGACATCGTGGGCATCGCGACCTACGCGCCGGGCAGCAACGACGGGGAGATCACCTCGCTGGACGCACTCCAACCGGATCATGGCGTCGGCACGGCACTGCTCGACGCCGTCGTCGACATCGGCCTCGCTGCGAAGTGGCGGCGGCTGTGGCTGGTGACGACCAACGACAACACCCACGCGCTGCGGTTCTACCAGCGACGCGGGTGGCAACTCGTCGCAGTTCACCGCAACGCAGTCGACGGCGCGCGAGAGATCAAGCCTGAGATCCCGGAACGCGGCAACGACGACATCCCGATCCGGCATGAGCTGGAACTAGAGTTCCCGTTGTAGCGCGGCGCTCAGCCCTCGCCGGCCATCCGGGGTCAGTCGTACCGCGCGCCCGGTGCCGATCCGTTCCACCCACCGCAGGTCGAACAGCCGTTGGCACAGGGCGGCGGCGCTGCCACCGGCAAGATGCGGGCGACGTTCGGTCCAGTCGAGGCAGCGGCGAACGAACGGGCGGCGGCTGCCGTGCGCGGCGCGCACGTCCACGCCGAGGTCGTCGAGCCACGCCATACCGCCCGGCGTCACCGCCCACCCGTCGAGCAGCCGGCGCTCGATCATGGCGTCGGTGATCGTCACGCCGAGCCGGCCGGCGAGGTGGTCATAGCAGGTGCGGCCGCGCTGCAGCGCGCTCTGAGCGGTCGCCGTACGCAAAGACGCCGGAGCCCCGCTCGGCGCCGGGGCGTGTGCCGAGAGCGATTCGATCAGCTCGGCGGTGTCGGCGTCCGCGAGTCGCACATAACGGTGCCGGCCCTGCCGCTCCTCGACGAGCAGCCCGTCGGCGACGAGCCGGTCCAGGTGCTCGCTCGCCGTTGAGCGCGCGACGCCGGCGCGGTGCGCCAGCTCGCCTGCCGTCCACGCCCGGCCGTCGAGCAACGCAAGGCAGAACGACGCGCGGGTGCGGTCGGCGAGCGCGCCGGCGAGGCGCGCCATCTCGGCCGCACCGTCGGAGGTGGCCATGGCATCGACTATGCCTGCTCGACGATTCGGCCGCGACCGAACCGTGCCCGTGGGCGGCACCGGGTCGGCCCGCTCCGCATGACAACGTGAACGGGCAGTTTCAGCAGTACTCGCCGACGCTCGATCTCGGCTGCGCCCAGTTGACTCGAGTGCGTGGCGCGTCGGATCAGGATCGGTATAGACACCGGTGGAACGTTTACCGACGTCGTCGCCCTGCGCGAGGATTCCGGGGAGATTGTCGCCACGAAGACCCCGTCGACGCCGAGCAATCCGGCCGACGGCTTTCTGACGGGCGTGCACAAGGCGCTCGCCTTGCTCGGCGCCGAGTACAGCGAGACCTCTGCGGTCAGCCACGGGACGACGGTCGCCACCAACCAACTGCTCGAGGGCAATATCGACCGGCTCGGGTTCGTGACGACCGAGGGCTACGAGTTCGTCCTCGAGATTGCCCGGCAGTCCGTTCCGGACGGCTACGGCAACAGCTACTTCTGGGTGAAACCCGATCGCATCGTGCCGGCCGACCTGGTTTGCACGGTGGGTGGACGGCTCGATTACCAGGGCGCCGAGATCCGCCCCCTGGACGAGGGGTCGGCCGTTGCGGCCGCTCGGTTCCTCCGCGAGCGTGGCGTGACGGAGATCGGCGTGTGCTTGCTGCACTCGTACGCCAACCCCGCACATGAGTTGCGCGTTCGCGAGATCTTGCACCGCGAGCATCCCGATGCGGTCGTATCGATCTCCTCGGACGTGCTTCGTGAGTACCGCGAGTACGAGCGGTCGATCACGACGCTGATCGACGCTGCCGTCAAACGCAGGACGAGCCGCTATCTCGCGGCAACTGTGCATCGGCTCCCCGCGGACGTTCCGCTCTATGTGATGAAGTCCAACGGCGGCGTGCTGTCGGCGCCCGAGGTGGCAGAGCAGCCGATCACGACGGTGCTGTCCGGGCCGGCGGCAGGCGCACTCGGCGCGGCGTTCGTCGCTCGCTGCGCCGGGTTCGACAAGGTGCTCACCTGCGACGGCGGCGGTACGTCGACGGACGTGTCTGTGATACTCGACGGCGAGCCGACGCTGACCACTGAAGGATCTGTAGGCGGGTACCCGTCGAAGATTCCGATGATCGACGTCGCGACAGTCGGCGCCGGCGGTGGGTCGATCGCGTGGATCTCGCCCGAGGGCACGCTCAAAGTCGGTCCTCGTTCGGCGGGCGCGGACCCGGGCCCCCTGTGCTACGGAACCGGAGGCACCGAGGTCACGGTCACCGACGCGCACGTGGTGCTCGGGCGCATCCCGCCGCGGCTGCTGGGCGGCGAGATCGACCTCGACGCCGACGCCGCCCGGGCCGGATTGCACAGCCTGGCTGAGCAGCTTGGCCTGTCGGTTCAGGCGTGCGCCATCGGCATCCTCGAGGTCTCGGCCTGGAACCAGGCGAATGCGCTGCGCCGCATCACCGTCGCACGCGGCCTCGATGTGCGCGACTTCACCCTCGTCACGTTCGGCGGCTCCGGGTCGCTGCTGGCGTGCCGGCTCATGGACGTGCTCGGTGTGCCGGCCGTGCTCGTCCCCGCCAATCCCGGAAACGTATCGGCATTCGGGCTGCTCACCGTTGACGTCAAGAACGACTACGTCCGCACGGCCGTGGCGCGGCACGCCGAACTCGACGTCGAGCAGGCCGAAGCGATCTTCGCGGAGCTGGATGAGTGGGCCGCCGCCGCGCTCGACCGGGAAGGTTTCGCACGCGAGGAGCAGCGCTACGTCCGCAGCGCCGATCTGCGCTACTTCGGGCAGGCGTTCGAGGTGCGCGTCCCGGTGCCCGACGGCCGGCTCGACAAGGCGGGCGCTGACGACGTGGCCGCCACGTTCCATGACGCGCATCGGGCGCTCTACGGCTACGACTTCAGAGCCGACCAGCGACAGCAGGTCGAATGGGTGAACCTGCGCACGTCAGGCATCGGGACGATCGCCCGGCCGCAGCTGCGCGAGCTGCCAGCTCGTAAGGGCACACCACCGTACCCCGGCGTACGGTCGGTGTGCTTCGACGACTATTCGGAAGCCGCGATCTATCAGCGGACCGACCTGGCGCCCGGCGACGAGATCGCCGGGCCGGCGATCATCGAGGAGTTCGGCGCGACCGTTCCGCTCCATCCCGGCTTTCGAGCCCGCGTGGACAGCTACGGCAACCTGGTCGTGACCAAGTGACCGATCCGGTTCTCCTCGAGATCGTGCAGGGCAGTCTCGCGTCGATCGAGATGGAGGTCGAGACTGCCATCGCCCGGACGGCGCGCTCGCCGATGATCCGCGATGCGCACGATTTCCGGGCCGGCATCCACGACCGGCGGCTGCGCAAACTGACCGGCCGGTCCTACAGCGCACTCGTGCACCCCGTCGTCCGTGATTTCCCCGTAGGGACGATGCGCCCGGGCGATGTCTTCTTCCACAATGACGTGTACCTGTCCGAGGGCGGGATCGGCCACCTGCCGGATCTGTGCGTGACGGTGCCGGTCTTCCACGAGGACGAGGTGGTGGCGTTCGTCCAGGCGTTCGGCCACCACGACGACATCGGCGGCGCCGTCCCCGGCTCCATGCCAAGCCGCGCGACGAGCGTGTTCGAAGAAGGCCTGATGGTGCCGCCCATCAAGTTGTGGGATGCCGGCGTCCCCAATCTGGCGGCCCTCACGATCATGACGCGCAACTCGCGGATGCCCGAGTCGCTGGCAGCCGACCTGGAGGCAGAGCGCGCCGGATGTGTGATGGGCGCGCGCCGGCTGGCGGGACTGTTCGACCGCTACGGCCGGACGGCCGTCGAAGGCTGCTTCGACGCGATCGTCGAGCGCACGACCGCGACCTATCGCCGCGAGATCCTGGCCAAGATCCCGAACGGCACGTGGACCTGGGAGGACTACGCCGAGCACGACGGTGTCGAACCGCCACGACTGCACAAGCAGCGGATCACGCTCACCAAGAACGACGCGGGTCTGATTGTCGACTTCACCGGAACCGGTCCGCAGGCGCCTGGCCCGATCAATCATGCCGCGAACTACGCCGACGGCAACTTCCTGAAGAAATGGCTCGCCCCGATCCTGCGGAATCTGGCCGATACGCCCGAGCGGATGGCCGAGCTTGATGTGAACGAGGGCGTGGTGCCGCTGATCGACATGCGCTTCCCCCCGCCCGGCACACTGCTCACGCCGGTGTTTCCCGCACCGACCAATGCGCGCACCTTCGTCATTTTGCGACTGCTCGGCGTGCTCGCCGGCGTACTGGCCAAGGCGGTGGACGGGCGCATGCCCGCCGACCAGGAGACGATCCGCTATACCGGGGTGTACGGAACCGGCAAAGACGGCCAGCCGTATCTCATGCGCGAGGTGCTGGGTGGCGGCTCAGGCGGGCGTTACTACGCCGACGGTGAAGACACGATCCACGTGGTTCCCGACTCGCGCAACCTGCCGACGGAGTTCACCGAGTCACGGTTCCCGGTCGTGGTCGAGCGCCTCGGCCTTGCTGTTGACTCCGGCGGCCCCGGCATGTTCCGCGGCGGGCTCGGCTACGACAAGCACGTCCGCATGCTCACCGACGCACACTTCATGTCCATCGCCGACCGGTCGATCTTGGCGTGCTGGGGGGTCAAGGGAGGACGCGCCGGGCGCCCGTTCAGTGTGACGATCGACCCGGGCGGCCCGAACGAGCGCGAGGTCGACGCGCTGGCCGATGCGGAGTTCGTCCGCGCCGGAGAGGTGATCCGCATCCGTACGACCGGCGGCGGCGGCTGGGGCGACCCGCTCGAACGTGACCCGCTGCGGGTACTGCGTGACGTGCGCCAGGGCAAGGTGTCGGTCGGCGCGGCCCGTGACGACTACGGCGTGGTGATCGTGGGCGACGCCGTCGACAAGTCAAAGACCATACGTGAGCGTACGGCGATGCGCGCCGCGCGCCCGGCCCGCCGGCCGTTCTTCGACCGGGGCGAGGGCTACTTACGGCTGGCTGGTCAGCCCGCTGCGGACTGCGATTGGCTGCCCTGATCCTCATGCGAGAACAACGTCAACTGCACGCCCTGAGGCGGATCGAGGCGGACGTTACGGTCGCGCCACGGGGTGAGCACCGGGCCGCCCACGACGGTCGCGCCGGCATCGGCGAGGCGGTGCGCGGTCGCTCCGGAATCGGCAACCCGAAGCGCCAGCCGCACCGGGCCGGCGACGCGGCGGCCGACTTCGATGTCGTCCACCTCGGCGGCGTGCTGCGCGTCGAGGATCTCGATGGTGGCCCGCCCGGCGCCGAGAATCGACACCCGGCCGCTGTCGGCGTACGCCTCGATCTCGGGCAGGCCGAGCGCGTCGCGGTAGAACGTCAGCGCGGCGTCGAAGTCGTCGACGGTAAGGCTTACCCGGACCTCGTGCACGGGGGATTCAGCGGTCATGCGCCAAGCCAAGCACTACCGTGCATCCCATGGCCCACCACATCGCCCAGATCAACGTCTCACGTCCGGTCGAGCCGCTCGACTCGGCGCGACTGGCGGATTTCGTCGCCGCACTGGACCCGGTCAACGCGCTCGCCGACACCGCGCCTGGCTTCGTGTGGCGGCTACAGACCGAGGACGGCAACGCCACAGCGATACGCGTGCTCGACGACGGCGAGCTGATCGTGAACATGTCGGTGTGGGAGTCGATCGACGACCTGGGCGCCTTCGTCTTTCGCAGCGGACATACCGGCGTGATGCGCCGCCGCCGCGAGTGGTTCGTGCCGATGCGCGAGTCGACAACGGCACTGTGGTGGGTGCCTGCCGGCACGGTGCCAACCGTCGCCGATGGTGAGCTGCGGCTGCGTCACCTGCGGGCGCACGGGCCGACGTCGACCGCCTTCACGTTCCGGGAGCCGTTCCCCAGCCCGGACGGCAGCGACGTCGCCGACGAGGACTGGTTCTGCCCGGCATGAGCGATGGCGGGCCGCTCGACGGCGTCGTGGTGGTCGACCTGTCCCGGGCGCTGGCCGGGCCGCATGCGGCGATGATGCTGGGCGACCTGGGTGCGCGAGTGATCAAGGTCGAGGCACCCGGCACGGGCGACGACACCCGCGGCTGGGGTCCGCCGTTCGTGACGCCGCCGGACGGCGGTGAACGCGAGTCCACGTACTTCCTGTCCTGCAACCGCAACAAGGAATCGATCACCCTCGACCTCAAGACCGAGGACGGCGCCGACACGCTCGCCCGGCTGGTCCGGCACGCTGACGTGCTCGTCGAGAACTTCCGCACCGGCGTCCTCGACCGGCTCGGCTTCGGCATGCCCCGGCTGACCGAGCTCAACCCGCGGCTGGTGATCTTGTCGATCACGGGGTTCGGCCACGACGGGCCGGAGGGCGGGCGCCCCGGCTACGACCAGATCGCGCAGGGCGAGTCCGGGATCATGTCGGTGACCGGCCCGATCGGGGGCGAGCCGACCAGGGTGGGTGTCCCGATCGGTGACCTGCTCGCCGGCATGTATGGCGCCTACGGCGTGGTGGCCGCGCTGCATGAACGGGAGCGCACCGGGCGGGGCCGCACAGTCCGCACATCGCTGCTCGCCGCGCTCGTCGGTGTCCACGCCCTGTACGGGACGATGTACACGGTGGCCGGAATCGTGCCGACCACGGCCGGTGCACACCATGCCTCGATCTGTCCGTACGGTCTGTTCCGCTGCAAGGACGGTGTCGTGCAGATCGCCGTGGGCAGCGAGGCCTTGTGGCGCGCCTTCGCGCCCGCGTTCGGTCTCGATCGTCCACAGTGGACGAGCAACGCAGATCGGGTGGCCGACCGCGACGCCGTGCTCGCAGCTGTCGACGAGGCGTTCGCGGCCTACACCCGAGCCGAGCTGATGGCCAGGCTGGACGAACTCGGCGTGCCGGCCGGCCAGGTGCGCACGTTCGACGAGGTGTACACGTGGGAGCAGACCCGCTCGCAGGGCCTGCTGCTGGACGTCGACCACGCCACGCTCGGCGACATCACGCTGCCCGGCCCGCCGCTGCGTTTCGACGACGGCGGGCGCGTTCGTCATGACGCGCCGCCGACGCTGGGCCAGCACAACGACTCGGTGCGCGCCTGGCTGAACTCACTGGAGGAGTGACGAGGTGCCCGAACCTATCGAGGTCCGTAAAGTGCCGCTGCACAGCGTGTCGGACGCAAGCGAGCTGGAGAACCTGATCCGCGACGGGGTGATCGACGCGGACCGCGTCGTCGCAGTCGTCGGCAAGACCGAGGGCAACGGCGGTGTGAACGACTACACGCGCATCATCGCCGACCGCGCCTTCCGCGAGATGCTCGCCGCACACGGCGCGCGCAACGTGCACGAGATCCCGATCGTGTGGTCGGGAGGCACCGACGGAGTGCTCAGCCCACACGCCACGATCTTCGCGACGGTGCCGGCCGACGCCGCGCCACCGACCGACGAGCCTCGCGTCACCGTCGGGTTCGCGATGAGCGAGCAGATACTGCCCGAGGACATCGGGCGTACCGCCATGGTCACCAAGGTGGCGGCCGCCGTGGCCGCGGCAATGCGGCGGGCCGGCATCGACGACTCCGCCGACATCCACTACGTGCAGACGAAGACACCGCTGTTGACCATCGACACCATCCGCGACGCGGCCTCGCGCGGCCACGACGTGTTTACCGAGGACACGCTCGCCTCCATGGACGTCTCCAACGGGACCGCCGCGCTGGGCATCGCGGTCGCTTTGGGCGAGATCGACATGCCCAGCGACGCCGACATCATGCGAAACCGTGATCTTTACTCGTCGGTGGCCTCCTGCTCCTCCGGGGTGGAGCTCGACCGCGCGCAGGTCGTCGTGGTGGGCAACGTCCGGGGCATCGGCGGCCGGTACCGCATCGGGCACAGCGTCATGCGCGACGCGCTGGACGCCGACGGCATCTGGGCAGCGGTCCGCAACGCCGGTCTCGCCCTGCCGGAGCGCCCGCACCCGTCCGATCTGGACGGAAGGCTCGTCAACGTGTTCCTGAAGTGCGAGGCCAGCCAGGACGGGGAGGTCCGCGGCCGGCGCAACGCGATGCTCGACGACTCGGACGTGCACTGGCACCGGCAGATCAAGGCGTGCGTCGGTGGAGTTGCGGCCGCGGTGACGGGCGACCCGGCGGTGTTCGTGTCGGTGTCCGCTGCGCATCAGGGCCCGGACGGCGGGGGCCCGGCGGCGGCCATCGTCGATCTCGGCTGAACAAGATGCCCTAGGCTCGATCGCGGCATGAAGACCTTCGACGAGCTGTTCGACGAGCTGACCGACCGGCAGCGCACCCGCCCGGCCGGGTCGGCCACCGTCGAGGCGCTTGACGCCGGTCTGCATGCGCAGGGCAAGAAGGTCGTCGAGGAGGCCGCCGAGGCGTGGATGGCCGCCGAACACGAATCCGCCGAGCGCGCGGCCGAGGAGATCAGCCAGCTGCTCTATCGCATCCAGGTGCTGATGCTCGGCCGCGGCATCGCACTCGCCGACGTGTACCGACATCTGTAGGCGATGCCCGAATCGCCCCGCCTCCAGAAGAAGGTCGCATGACGCTCCGAATCGCAGTCCCGAACAAGGGAGTCCTAGCCGGCCCCGCCAGCCAGATGCTCGACGAGGCCGGTTATCGGCAGCGGGCCGATCACCGCGAGCTCGTCCTTGTCGACGCCGAGAACGACACGGAGTTCTTCTTCCTCCGGCCCCGTGACATCGCGGTCTACGTGGGCTCCGGTCGGCTGGACGTCGGGATCACCGGCGAGGATCTCCTGCTCGACTCCGGTGCTGACGCCGAGGCGATCCTGCAGCTCGGCTTCGCCGGCTCGACGTTCCGTTTCGCCGCCCGCGCCGGCACCGGGCTGACACTCGAGGCGCTTTCCGGCAAGCGCGTCGCAACCGCATACCCCGGCGTCGTCGAGGCCTACCTTGTCCGGCATCGCGTGGCGGCCGAAGTGATCCGCCTGGACGGCGCCGTCGAAACCGCCGTGCGGCTCGGCGTCGCGGACGCGATCGCCGACGTCGTGTCGACCGGCACGACGTTGCGCAACGCCGGCCTCGAGGTGTTCGGTGAGCCGTTGCTGTCCAGCCAGGCTGTACTAATCCAGCGGCGCGGTACCGAGTCGACGCCGCGGGTCGAGCAGCTCGTACGCCGACTGCAGGGCGTGATCATCGCCCGGCAGTACGTCCTCATGGACTACGACATCCGCGACGACCTGATCGAAAAGGCAGCAGCGATCGCGCCCGGGCTCGAGTCGCCGACGATCTCGCCATTGCACGAACGCGGCTGGTCCGCCGTTCGGGTGATGGTGCCGCGTAAGGACATGAACCGGCTCATGGACGAGCTGTGGGAGGCCGGCGCGCGCGGCATCCTGATCACCGAGATCCAAGCGTGCCGGCTATGACCGTGACCTCGCGTCCCATCAAGACCACCCGCATCGCGGTGGCCGCGGCGGCCGCCGTATTTGCCGTGTTCGTGATCGTGGCCATCGTCATGCCGCACGCGAACGCCGGCGCGAGCTTCAGCTGGAAAGACCAGGTCGCCACCGGGATCATCGGGGTCGTGCTCGCCGGGTTGATCCTCGTCTTCACCCGGCCGCGGCTGCGCGCCGATGAGAGCTCGGTGCACATCCGCAACCACTGGGGCCCGGAGAAGACGGTGCCGTGGGACGTGATCGTCGCGGTGGAGTTCCCCAAGGGCCGCCACTTCGCCCGGCTGGTGCTGCCGGCGGACGAGACGATCCCGCTCTACGCCGTGCAGCGCGCCGACCGGGAGCACTCGGTCGCGGTGATGCGCGACCTACGCCAACTGCTGGCCCACGCGCACAGGGCGTGACCGATGATCATCGGCGTGCTCGTCGCGGCCGGTGTCGTCGTGCTCGTCGCGGTGACGATGCTCGCGATCCGCCGCCGCCGGCACCGCGACCTTGGCACGTCGGCCGACCGCACGACGTTCGACACGCTGCACACGGCGAGCCTCGCGACGCCGGGGCTGCGCGAGGGACTGACCGAACACGGGGCACAGCGGGCGGTGCGCCACCTGCGCAGCCTGCTCGGTACCGCGGCCGTGGCGCTGACCGACCGCTCGCGGACCCTGGCGGTCGACGATGTCTCGCACCACCACGCACAGCACGCCATCGGCCACGCCCAGGCGGTGCTGCGCACGGGGGTGACCGACGTGCTCGGACCGGCGGTCGTGTCCTGTGGCTCCGCGGACTGCCCCGTGCGTGCCGCTGTGGCCAGCCCGATCGTTGACGGCGACGCCGTAGTCGGCGCGCTCGTCGCGTATAGCCGCGGTACGTCGGCCATGCTGGTGCGTGCCGTGGACGAGGTGGCTCGTTGGGTGTCCGGCCAGGTCGAGCTCGCCGCCGCCGACCGCCAGCGCACCCGGCTGATGGAGGCCGAACTGCGCGCGCTGCGGGCGCAGATCAGCCCGCATTTCATCTACAACTCGCTCACGGCGGTCGCCTCGTTCGTGCGCACCGACCCGGACCGCGCCCGCGACCTGCTACTCGAGTTCGCCGACTTCACCCGCTATGCATTGCGGCACCGCGGCGAGTACACGACGCTGGCCGACGAGCTGCGCAACACCGAGCGCTACCTCCAGCTCGAGCAGGCGCGGTTCGGTGACCGGCTGGTCGTGGAGCTGCAGGTCGCTCCCGAGGTGCTGCCGATCGCGGTGCCGTTCCTCGTCGTGCAGCCGCTCGTCGAAAACGCCGTACGCCACGGTATGGAGGGCCATGACGGTGTCGTCACAGTCTGCATCGATGCGGTCGACGACGGCAGCGATGCGCTGATCAGCGTCGAGGACGACGGCCCAGGATCGGATCCGGAGATCGTCCGCGCCGCGCTGGTGCATGACACCGGCTCCGAATCGGTCGGAATAGGCAACGTGGACGCCCGGCTACGCCAGGTGTACGGCGACCGGTACGGGCTCGTCGTCGAGACGGCGCCCGCGGCAGGCACGAAGGTGAGTTTCCGGGTGCCCAAGTTCGCGCCGGGTGTGCATCCTTCCGCGACTGAGGTACCGGAGCTAGCCTCCGAAGAATGACGACAACGGCGCTGCTGAGTGCGTTGGTTGTCGACGACGAAGCGCCGGTGCGCGAGGAACTTACCTATCTGCTCGGCAACGACGGGCGGATCGGCCGGGTGCGTGCCGCCGGCAGCGCACCCGAGGCGCTGCGCATGCTCGCCGAGGAGCCCGTGGACGTCGTGTTCTGCGACTTGAAGATGCCGGGCATGCAGGGCATGGAACTCGCCCGCGTACTGGCACGCTTCGCCGAGCGTCCGCGCATCGTGTTCGTCACCGCCTACGACGAGCACGCCGTGGAGGCGTTCGAACTGCAGGCGACCGACTACGTGATGAAGCCGGTGCGCCCGGCCCGGCTCGCCGAGGCGGTCCGCCGCGCGGCGGCCGCGAGCACCGGCACCCCCGATGAAGGCGACGAGACGATCCCCGTCGAACTGGCCGGAGTGACGCGCTTCGTGAGCCGCTCCCAGGTGCGCTACGTCGAGGCCCAGGGCGACTACACCCGGCTGCACACCGCGTCCGGCAGCCACTTGGTGCGGGTTCCACTCTCTGCGCTCGAGGAGCGGTGGGCCGACGCCGGGTTCGTGCGGATTCACCGCAGCACGCTGGTGTCCCTGGCCCACGTCGAGGAGGTGCGTATGGCGGAGGGGCGGTGCCGCGTACGGCTCGGCGCGGTCGAACTTCCGGTGAGCCGCCGGCACACTCACGAGCTGCGCGAACGCCTATCGCATCGCCGCCTCCGATGAGCCATCCCAGGCGGGTTCGTGTCACCCATCCGCGAACCGACGCAGCGCGGCGGGCGCCGGCCCGCCCCGCGATCCGGGAGATCGACGAGCAGACCCAGATCGGCGAGGTCTACATGCGCTCGCTGGTGCGCAGTCAGCGCCGACTGGCCCTGCTCGTATGTTCGCTGACCGCCCTGCTGCTGGCGGGCACCGCGCTGCTCGGCGCCGTCGCGCCCGGCTTCGCTCGCATTCACGTGCTCGGCATCGCCTTGCCGTGGCTGGTGCTCGGCGTGCTGGTGTACCCGGTGATGATCGTGCTCGCCGTCTACGCGGTGCGGCACGCCGAGCGCAACGAGCGCGACTTCACGCATCTCGTGCAGCGGCCGCGATGAACGCTTCGTGTGAAGAGCCGCGAGTATGACGCACGGGTACGCGATCGCCGCGGTGGCGACGGTCGCCGTCGTGACCGTGCTGCTGGGCGCGCTGGGACTGCGCCGTGCCCACACGACACGCGACTTCTACGTCGCGTCTCGAGCCGTATCACCGGGTTGGAACGCGGCCGCGATCGGCGGCGAGTACCTGTCGGCGGCGTCGTTCCTGGGCGTCGCCGGGCTGATCCTCGCTTACGGATACGACGTGCTCTGGTATCCGGTCTGCTACACCGCCGGCTACCTGATCCTGCTTGCCGTCGTCGCCGCGCCGCTTCGCCGCTCCGGGGCGTACACGCTGCCCGACTTCGCCGAGATCCGGCTGCGATCCCTTCCGGTGCGCCGCATTGCGAGCCTGCTCGTCGTGTTGATCGGCTGGCTCTATCTCGTCCCTCAGCTGCAGGGGGCCGCGCTCGCGCTGCGCACGCAGACCGGCGCGCCGCACTGGCTGGGCGGACTCGTCATCGTGACTGTCGTGCTCTGCGCGGTGGCCGTCGGCGGCATGCGCTCGATCACGTTCGCGCAAGCGTTCCAGTTCTGGCTTAAGTTCACGGCGCTGCTCGTTCCGGCAATCGTCGTGCTCAGCGTGTGGCATCAGCGGCATGACACGATCGGCAGCGGCTATCCGACGGTGCAGCGCACGACGACCGTCGAGGTCGGCAAGCCGACGACGATCCGGGTCCCACAACCCGAGACGCTGCTGATCAGGGGTGAGCTGGACGGCCGGCGCGTTGCCGGCCCCGTCGCTCTCGATACCGGCGAACACCGCCTCGGAGCGGGCACCCGAGTCGTGCTGCGCACCGGCGACATCGTTCCTGTGGTGACCTCGCTCCCGGCGCAGCGCAATGCCGACTGGCTGCGTCCGCTCGGCTCCGGCAAGGATCACCCGCTCTACGCGGGCCTGTCGCTGATCCTTGCGATCTGCCTTGGCACGATGGGGCTCCCGCATGTGCTGGTGCGCTTCTACACCAACCCGGACGGGCGGAATGCGCGGCGCACGACGCTGATCGTCATCGTCTTGTTGTCGTCGTTCTATCTGCTGCCCACGCTCTTCGGGGCGTTCGGGCGGCGCTACGTGCCGGACCTGCTGCTCACCGGCAACACCGATGCCACCGTGTTGCTGCTGCCCGAGCGGATGCTCGCGGGTCTGCCCGGCATCCTGCTCGGTGCATTGGTCACCGCGGGCGCCTTCGCTGCGTTCCTGTCGACGTCGTCCGGGCTGACCGTGTCGGTGGCCGGGGTGCTGTCGCAGGACGTGATCCGGCGCCGCCCGGACCGGCAGCGGGCGCACCGTATCCGTGCGTTCCGGCTCAGCTCGGTCGTCGCGATCACCGTGCCGTACCTGCTGAGCCTGCCGAGCCAGCGCATCGGCCTGGCCGCGCTGGTCGGGCTAGCTTTCGCGGTGGCCGCCTCATCGTTCTGCCCGCTCCTCGTGCTCGGCATCTGGTGGCGGCGGCTGACCGACGTCGGCGCCATGGCTGGTCTGGTAGCCGGCGGCACGCTCGCGACCGGCGCCGTCCTGATCACGATCGTGGGTGGCGACCAGCACGGCTGGCCGGGCGCGCTGCTCGCGCAGCCCGCCGCATGGGCGGTGCCGCTGGCATTCGCCGTGATGGCCGTCGTATCGCTCGCCACCGCGGACCGGGTCCGCACCGACGTGGGACGGGTGATGGTGCGCCTGCACGCCCCCGAGTCCCTCGAGCTGGTACGGCCCTCCGGGTACCGCTCGCCGCCGGGATCCAACCGCTCGTCGCGGCAGGTTGCGCCTCTCGGCGACGTCTCGGCGGCGTCCGGCGACTCATCGACCTGACTTGGTGCATTGCGCCGCACGCCGCTGGGAACGTCGAGGCGGGAGAGCCCTCTCTCATCGCCGCTTCGCCCGGATGGGTCCGGGCCCGGACAAGGAGCAGGCACATGGCAACTACTCACCAGACGACCGAGACGGTCGCCGAGCGCGCCGTCGCACCGACGGGCTGGATCGCGGATCCCGGGCCGCTCGGGCTCGCCGGATTCGCGCTCACGACGTTCGTGCTGTCCGTATTCAACGCCGGGATGATCCATACCGGATCCGGCGTGGTTCTGGGGCTGGCACTCGCCTACGGCGGCATCGCGCAGTTCGCCGCCGGCATGTGGGAGTTCATCAAGGGCAACACGTTCGGCGGGGTCGCGTTCGCCTCGTTCGGCGCGTTCTGGATCTCGTTCTGGTGGCTGTTGAACCACCTTCCCGCCGACACGAAAGGCAACGACCTCGCCCACGGTCTCGGTGTCTACCTACTCGCCTGGGCGATCTTCACCGCGTACATGTTCATCGCCTCGCTGCGGACGACGGGGGCGGTGGCCGCGGTGTTCCTCTTCCTGACGGCGACGTTCCTGTTCTTGGCGATCGGCGCCTTCGCGATGAGCACAGCCAACGTGGCGGCCGCGAACTACAACGGCCTCTACAAGTTCGGTGGCTGGCTCGGGCTGATCACCGCGCTTCTGGCTTGGTACGCCTCGTTCGCAGCAGTGACGAACTCGACGTTCAAGCGTGTGGTGCTGCCGACGTACCCGATGGTGGGACGTCACTAGCCTGCGGAGGGCGCTACCGTTTGCCGGTGGCGGAGCATCTCCCACGCACGCAAGGCCGTGATGCCGCTGCGGCGCCTACCGGGGCGCCGTGGCGGCGGGGACGGGGTTGCCCTCGTCCCCGGGGCGCGGCATTAAGGCGGGAGTGTTACTTGCTGGAATTCGCCTCCTGCGCGAATGTGCTCGGCGGGGCGTCGTAGCACCATCGACTACAGACCTGAAGTGAGGTGAGTTTGGGCATGGCCGAGGAGCAGCAGCTTTCCGAGGCGCAGATCGCCGTGCACTGGCGCGAGGAGGAGTACTACCAGCCACCCGCGAAGTTCATTGCTCAGGCGAACGCCGGCGACCCGGCGATCTTGGAGCGCTTCGCAGAGGAGAACTTCCCCGATTGCTTCAAGGAGTACGCCGACCTGCTCGATTGGGATGAGTACTGGCACACCACGTTCGACACCAGCAACCCCCCGTTTTGGAAGTGGTTCGTGGGCGGGCGGCTCAACGCGTCGTACAACTGCGTCGACCGCCACCTGGCGCGCGACCGGAACAAGGCTGCGCTGATCTGGGTACCGGAGCCGGAGTCCGAGGCCACGCAGGCGATCACGTACCAGGAGCTGTACAAGCGGGTCAACGAGTTCGCGGCTCTGCTACGCGACTTCTGCGGTGTGCAGACAGGCGACCGGATCACGTTCCACATGCCGATGGTTCCTGAGCTGCCGGTGGCCATGCTGGCCTGCGCGCGCCTCGGGGTGATCCACTCCGAGGTGTTCGGCGGGTTCAGCGGCGCCGCCTGCGGCGACCGCATCGCCGACTCGCAAAGTCACATCCTCATCACGATGGACGGCTACTACCGCAACGGGGAGCTCATCGACCACAAGGTCAAGGCGGACGAGGCACTGGCGCGCGCCGGCCAGGAGGGCCACGACGTCGACAAGGTGCTGGTGTGGCGCCGCCATGCCGGCCAATACGCGTCGAAGAGCCCCATGGTCGAGGGCCGCGACTTCTTCGTCGACGAGGTGCTCGCGCAATACCAAGGCCAGCGAGTCGAGCCGGTATCGATGCCGGCCGAGGCGCCGCTGTTCCTTATGTACACCAGCGGCACGACCGGCAAACCCAAGGGCTGTCAGCACAGCACCGGCGGGTACTTGGCCTATGTCACCGGAACGTCCAAGTACTACCAGGACATCCACCCCGAGGACACGTACTGGTGTGCTGCGGACATCGGCTGGATCACCGGGCACTCGTACATCGTCTACGGCCCCTTGTCGCTTGGCACGACGAGCGTGATGTACGAAGGCGTGCCCACCTATCCGGATGCAGGCCGGTTGTGGCGCATCGCCGAGCGGCTCGACGTGACGATCTTCCACACCGCGCCGACCACGATCCGTATGCTGCGCAAGCTCGGCCCGGACGAACCGGCCAAGTACGACATCCACTTCAAGCACATGACGACCGTGGGCGAGCCGATCGAGCCCGACGTGTGGCGCTGGTACTTCAACAGCGTCGGCAAGCGCGAGGCAGTCATCGTCGACACCTGGTGGCAGACGGAGAACGGCGGCTTCCTCGGCTCGACGCTCCCGGCGCTGCAGGCAATGAAGCCGGGCAGCTGCGGGCCCGGCGTGCTTGGCGTCTACCCGGTGATCTACGACGAGAACGGCGACGAGGTCCCAGCGGGCAGCGGCAAGGCGGGCAACATCTGCATCCGCAACCCATGGCCGGGCATCTTCCAGACGATCTGGGGCCAGCCCGACCGGTTCGTGCAGACGTACTACGCGAAGTACAACCGGGACGAGAAGAGCACCGACTGGCACGACTGGCCGTACTTCGCGGGCGACGGAGCGGTGCAGGCCGCGGACGGCTACTTCCGCATCCTGGGTCGCGTCGACGACGTGATCAACGTGGCGGGGCACCGGCTGGGCACGAAGGAGTTGGAGTCCGCCAGCCTGACGGTCGACGAGGTCGCCGAAGCCGCCGCGGTCCCGGTGATGGACGAGCTTCGCGGGCGGGCGGTGGAGATGTACGTCTCGCTGAAGCCGGGCTACCAGCCGAGCAAGGAGGTCGAGGACAAGGTCGTCGGCGCGATCGAGCGGGACATTGGCAAGATCGCCCGCCCGAAGGCGGTGTGGGTCGTCGCGGACATGCCGAAGACCCGGTCCGGCAAGATCATGCGCCGGGTCATCGCGTCGATTTCCAACTTCGCCGACGTCGGCGACACAACGACGCTGGCCAACCCGGAGATCGTCGACAGCATCCGGCACCAGGTGCAGAGCGAGAAGGTGGAGCGCGGAGAGTCACCGCGCGAGCTGTCCGCGCAGGAACTGCAGGAGATCAGGGCGTTCGGCCAGGTGGAATAGCTCGGGCCGGGACGGCAACGTCCCCGGTCCGGCGCAGTTTGTGCCAACGCAGCCGCACCCCGTACATCGCGCTGGCCACCGACTGGATCACGACGAGGTACATCAGCTGCCGGTACAGCACCTGCTGTACCGGCAGTGTCCACAGTGGACGCTGGCTCTCCCCGTCGAGACGGAACGCGTACACCGCTGCCACGTACTGTGCGGCTTGCAGGCCGAGCCAGGCGATCGCAGCGGTGGTCGCGTCCCCGGCGAGCAGGCCGTATATCGCGGCCACGTCGATCAGCGGTGCGAGCAGCGGCAGCAGCACCTGGAACAGGAACAGGTACGGCAGGCCGCGCCGTCCCAGTCGCCCGGACGGGCCGGATTCCACCACCGCCCGCTTGTGCTTCCACATCGCCTGCAAGGTGCCGTAGCACCAGCGGTATCGCTGCCGCCACAGCTGGCCGAGACTCGCCGGCGCTTCGGTCCAGGCGCGTGCCTTGGGCGCGTACACGACCTGCCACCCGGCCCGGCAGATCGCCATGGTGAGGTCGGTGTCCTCGGCGAGTGTGTCGTCGCTGACACCGCCGGCGTGCGCGATCGCGACTCGGCGGAACGCGCCGATTGCGCCCGGCACGGTCGGCATGCACCGCAGCACGTCGAACATCCGCCGGTCGAGGTTGAAGCCGATCACGTACTCGACGTGCTGCCAGCGCCCGAGCAGGCCGCGTCGGTTGCCCACCTTGGTGTTGCCGGACACGGCACCCACCCACGGGTCGGCAAACGGCGTGACGAGCTCAAGAAGCGTCCCGGGCTCGAACATCGTGTCCCCGTCCACCAGCACGAGCAGGTCGTGCAGCGCCGCGGCGATCCCGGTGTTCAGCGCGGCGGGCTTGCCGCCGTTGGGCCGGTGTATCACCCGGACGTTCGGGAGCGCGAGCGACTCGACCAATTCGGCGGTGCCGTCGGTCGAGCCGTCGTCGACGACGACCACCTCGAGCACGGGGTAGTGGCTGGCGGCGAGGGAGTACACGGCGGCGACGATGCCGGCGCGCTCGTTGTATGCGGGCACCACGACCGACACCGGCGGTAGGTATCGCAGTGGTGGCTGGGGAGCGCGGCGGCGATGCCTTCGGGCGAACAGCATAAGCACCGCAATCCGGGCTAGGGAGAGCGCCCCGGCGATCGCGAACGCCCACCACAGCAGGCGGGCGAACCAACCGGCCGCGAGCACCGCGACGATCAGCGCGCTGCCCCGGGCGCGCTGCGAGAACGATGCCGGGTGCCAGGGCGCGGACTGGCCGGCCGCCTGCGACGCCGTCACGAACCGGTAGCCGCGCGCCTTCAGTGCAGGAACGATCCGGGCGAGGGCCGCAACCGTCTGCGACCGGTTGCCGCCGCCATCGTGCAACATGATCACCGCACCGTGGCCGCCAGCCGGCGTGGCGCCCCGCACGATCGCGTTGACCCCGGGACGCGACCAGTCGCGGGTGTCCAAGTCAGCGAGCACGACCCGGTAGTTGCCGGCGCGCGTGATCGCCCGCCAGGTTCGGGCGTCGAGGGCCGCCGGTACCGACGAGAAGGGGGGCCGGAGCAGGTCCGTCGTGTACCCGGTGGCCGCGGCGATCGCGAGCTGCGTCTGGTCGATTTCGAGTCGCTCCTGCCATGCGGGCAGGCTGGCCAGGTCCGGGTGGGTGAGTGTGTGTACGCCGATCTCGTCGCCGTCACGGATCATGCGCCGAAGCAGCTCCGAACGCGCTGCGACGTTCTCACCGATCACGAAGAACGTTGCAGGCACCTGGTAGTGCTCGAGGACCGCGAGCACGCCCGGCGTCCACGCACTGGGCCCGTCGTCGAAAGTCAACGCGACGGTGTGGTCAGGAACGCGGGTGCCCGCACGCGGCGACTGTGCGTCGATCAATGGGCCTCCGGTGCGGATCGCGGGCGGCACGCCGGCAAGCGCGTCCGCCCCGTGCACCGGCGCGTGCGGCCCCTCGCCGTGGTGGCCGTGGGTATAGCCGGCGATCATGAGCAGCAGCGTCGCCACGAGTAGTACGGCGGCAAGCAGCAGCCAGTGCGACCGCGGATCGCGGCCTGGTGCGCGCGTCACGGGTGCCGGGTGTGACCCGGCGGTGTGGGCGGCTTGTTGCCGCGCGTGCGTCCCGGCGTCGACGAGGGTGCGCTGGCCCTAGGGGTCGTCGGTGCCTGCGCGAGCGTCGCGGTCGGCAGGGCCGCCGGCGATGTCGGCTGTGGCGTGGAGGTCGGATCAGCCCCGGGTGCCGGGACGGCAGGCGAGCTGCTGGCCGCCAGCGCCCCCTGTTGTGTCGGGCCGGCGCCGGTGTGCTGGTTTTCCAGCTGGCCGGCGGGATGCTGGCTGGGCAGCCGCACCGGCCGGGTGAACCCGGGCATCGGCACCCCGTTGAGCAGGCTGACGAGCACTAGAACGGTCACGGCCACCAGAGCGGCGGCCGCGGTCCGGACGCCGATCCGCAGCGCGCGCGTTCGATCGCCCGTCGCGTCGGCGAATACGGTCAGGTTGGTGGTGTGCCGGCCCATCCGGTCCTCTCGCCGTGCGCGCGTACGTACAGCAAACCGACCGCTGAGCGGTCAGCGTTACTGATACATCCGCCGGATGCGCAGCTCGGCACCGCCCTGCAGGGCGGATACCGAGCACCGCGCCGGGCTTTCGCGCGGGCCGCGTCGCGGCCGGCGGCTCTTCGCGCGAGCGCTCATCGCTTGGTGGTTGCCTTCCTGTGCTCACCCTGCGTTGTCTGGCGCCGACGGGCACCACCGCAGATCCAGCCGGAATTCCGCTCGCGCGGGCTCGGTTAGGTGTATTAGGTCGGTGTCGGCGCTGCTACGCTGTGAGTGCGACCAGCCTCCGTTTCGGCGGAGGTGTGCAAGCGGAAGGTCAAGCCTCCCACCCGAGCCGCTCCTGGCGAGCCGGGTCCGGTCCGCGGATTTTGTCGTTCGCGGACGGGTCGGAAGAGCAGGCCCCGCGCGCACTAGCAGCGGGGCCTTTCGCATATGGCGGGGCGCCGGCCCGATATGTCAACAGGAACGACCAAGGAGGTCTCATCAGCTCCGAACCTAGGATCAACGACCGGATCCGCGTACCCGAGGTACGACTCGTCGGACCCGAAGGCGAACAAGTCGGCATAGTCCCGATCGGCAAGGCACTCGAACTCGCCGCCGAATCCGACTTGGATCTGGTCGAGGTCGCCCCCATGGCCCGCCCGCCTGTCGCGAAGCTCATGGACTACGGGAAGTTCAAGTACGAGAGCGCGCAGAAGGCACGCGAGGCCCGGCGCAACCAGACCCTCACCGTCATCAAAGAGATGAAACTTCGTCCCAAGATCGACTCGCACGACTACCAGACCAAGAAGGGTCACGTCGAGCGGTTCCTCAGGCAGGGCGACAAGGTGAAGGTCACGATCATGTTCCGGGGACGCGAGCAGTCCCGGCCCGAACTCGGGTTCCGGCTGCTCCAGCGCCTCGCCGACGATATCCAGGAGCTCGGATTCGTCGAGTCGTCGCCGAAGCAGGACGGCCGCAACATGATCATGGTCGTCGCGCCACACCGGAACGTGAAGCCCGCCAAGCACGCGGGCCCGGCCGCAGGCCGCGGCCGCGAATAGAGAGAATCGTCAATGCCCAAGAACAAGACCCACAGCGGCACCAAGAAGCGTGTCAGGGTGACCGGCACCGGCAAGCTGCTCAGGCAGCGGGCCGGCAAGCGGCACAACTTCGAGCGCAAGCCGTCCACGCTGACCCGCCGGCTGACCGGCACGACCGAGGTCGCTCCCGCCGACGCGCCGCGCATCAAGAAGTTGCTCGGCCGCTAACCCCCTGCCCATACCTCCCCGCCGCCTCGATGGCGGCCCGATCTGTTCAAGGAATCCACCGTGGCACGCGTCAAGCGGGCACTGAATGCCCACAAGAAGCGCCGCAGCACGCTCGATGCTGCATCCGGTTACCGTGGTCAGCGCTCCC
>DATFRC010000090.1:0-22395 GCA_035263725.1 Jatrophihabitantaceae bacterium
GAGCCGGCGGTGGCGGCGCTCGGCGTCGTAGCGCTGGCAGGTGTCGTCGCGGTGCTGGCCACCCGCGGCATCGCGCGCCGGCTAGTCGGGGTGGCGTTGGCGGGCGCGGCGATCGCAATGGCCTGGCTCGCGGTAGCCGGGTTGCGCACGGTGTCGGCGCAGCGGGCCCGGTCGCTGGTCAGCGATGCGCGCACCGCGGCCGGTCTCGACCCGGCACATCCGCCCCGGGTGACGGTGCACCTGGTGTGGCCTGCGCTCACGCTGCTTTGCGCGCTGGCGCTACTCGCCGGCGGCATTGCGGTGGCGTTGTGGGGGCATCGGTGGCTGGTGATGTCAGGCCGGTACGAGGCACCGGCCCCGCAGCGCAGCCACGCGAGCCTGTGGAGCGATCTTGACCGGGGCCACGACCCGACGAGCAAACCCGGATGACGTGGACCCGACCGTCGGCGTGATCGCCGGGCTCGTTAACATCGCGGGCGTGGCATCTGGCGCAGGCGTCCTCGACGAGATCGTCGTCGGAGTCCGTGAGGACGTCGCGGCACGGCAAGCCATCGTCTCCCTGGATCAGATGAAGGCTCGCGGTGCAGCGGCCGCTCCGCCCAAGGATGCGCTCGCCTGCCTGCTGGCCCCCGAGGTCGGCGTAATCGCCGAGGTGAAGCGGCGCAGCCCGTCCGCCGGGGCGCTGGCCGACATCGGCAATCCCGCGGCGCTGGCCACCGAGTACCAGGCGGGCGGAGCGAGCATCATCTCGGTCCTCACCGAGGAGCGACACTTCGGCGGCTCCCTCGAGGACCTGGACTCGGTCCGCGCGGCGGTGTCGGTGCCCGTGCTACGCAAGGACTTCGTGGTCGGCTCCTACCAGGTGCACGAGGCGCGTGCGCACGGTGCCGACATGGTGCTTCTGATCGTCGCCGCTCTCAACCAGAACACCCTGACCGGGCTGCGCGAACGTATCGAGTCGCTCGGCATGACGGCGCTGGTCGAGGTGCACACCGAGGACGAGGCCACCCGCGCGCTCGATGCCGGGGCGCGGGTGATCGGCATCAACGCCCGGAACCTGCACACTCTCGACGTCGACCGTTCGACGTTCGAACGCATCGCGCCCGGTCTGCCCAGCGACGTCGTCAAGATCGCCGAGTCGGGGGTGCGGGGTCCCCTTGACCTCATTGAGTACGCGGCTGCCGGCGCCGACGCCGTGCTGGTCGGGGAGGGCCTGGTGACCACGGTCAACCCCAGGACGGCCGTCGCCGAGCTGGTGACCGCCGGCGCCCACCCCGCAACACCGCGGGCGTCGCGGTAGCGCCAGCGACCCGCTAGCGGCCCGGGAGCGATCGCGGCAGCCCGAACCAGGGGAGCACGCTGTTGTCGAAGCGGGTCATGGCGCAGATCCGTTCCCCACTGAGGGTGAGGACGAACAGGCCGGTGCCGTGGCGGACGCCGCTGGGGGATCGTAGGTAGGCACCGAACGCCGGCTGGCCGTTGGCTCGCGTCGCCACGAGGTCGAACCTGCGGCCGGAGCCGAAGATGCTTGCGCAGAAGCGGGCCACGAGGTCTCGCCCCTCGTATTCGAACGGCATCGGTGGCATCGAGATGAACACGTCGTCGGTGAGGAGGCCAACCAGCGCGTCGAGATCGGCTGATTCCCAGGCACTGACAAACTTCGCGACGATCGCGTCCTCGGCGGGTGACTCGGAGGCGGGCGCGGGTTCGTGGTCGGGCGTGGTGGGGCGCCGGTGCAGGGTGGCGCGTGCCCGTTTGAGGGCACTGGTGACCGACTCAACCGTCGAGTCGAGCATTTCGGCCACCTCGCCGGCGTGGAATCCGAGGACATCGCGCAGGATCAGGACGGCGAGCTGCCGAGGCGGCAACACCTGAAGGGCGGTCACGAACGCCAAGGAGATTGACTCGGTCCGTTCGTAGCGGGCCTCTGGTCCGATCGGCATGTCGATCGCGTCGAGCAGGGCATCGGGATAGGGCTCGAGCCAGACGACTTCACCGAGCCGGGTCGGCTCGGGCGGTTGGACACTGGGCACGTTCCACTCCTTGGCGGTTCGTCGGCTGGCCGAGCGACGCGCGTTGAGGCACTGGTTGGTGGCGATCCGATAGAGCCAGGTGCGCAGTGATGCGCGGCCCTCGAAGCCTGCGAAGCCTCGCCAGGCGGCCAGCAGGGTCTCCTGGAGGGCGTCCTCGGCGTCCTGGAAGGAGCCGAGCATCCGGTAGCAGTGCACCTGTAGCTCGCGGCGGTAGGGCTCGGTCAGCTCTCGGAACGCCTCGCCATCCCCTGCCCTGGCCCGGGACATCACGTCGTCGGTTACCACGCTTGGCTCACCCTCTTCTCGTAGCCCTTTGCGCACTCGCCTGATGTGTGGACACCGGTGGATGCGCGAACTGGGCGGTGGCGCGGAGCCCAATTTCTGATTCTCGCGGCGTCTACATCGGTGCTCTGACACGACAAGCTGAGGAGAACCGAAATGGGAAAGATCGTCATCAGCGACAACGTCTCGCTCGACGGGGTCATCGAGGACCCATCCGGCGACGAAGGCTCCCGGGTCGGCGGCTGGCTCGGCCACATTGCGGACTACAAAGACCTCGCCCAGGCCGCGCTGGACGAGGCGCTGAGCGCAGATGCTTGGCTGCTGGGCCGGCGCAGCTATGAGTTCTTCGGCTCGCGGTGGCAATCCCGCACGGGTGCGCTGGCGGACCGGCTGAACAGCTTGCCGAAGTACGTCGTGTCCTCGTCTATTCAGGATCCCGAGTGGAACAACACGACGGTCCTCACCGGCGACGTCGTCAGCGCAGTCTCGAAGCTGAAGGAAGAGGTCGCCGGTGAGATCATCGTCCCCGCCAGCTTCCAGCTGTTGCGCACGCTCATCGAGCGCGACCTCGTTGACGAGATCCGGCTGATGGTCTTCCCCGTGGTGCTCGGTGCCGGCGAGCGGCTGTTCGGCGAGACCAGCGACAGCAAGCGCATGCGCTTGGTCGGCATCCGGACGGTCGACGACGAGATCGCCTCCCTTACTTACCAGCTCGTACGCGGCGCATAACGACGGCCTGCCTCGAAGGATGATGAGATGACCACGATTGTGCAACGATCGCATTCGGCATCGAGCCAGCGGACAACCGTCCTCCTCACTGTGGTCGCCTACTTCATGGTGACGCTCGACGCGCTGGTCGTCGTGACCGCGCTGCCGTCAATCCACCGCAGCCTGGGCGGCGGCATCAGCACGCTCCAATGGACGGTCAGCGCGTACACCATCGCGTTCGGTGCCGGGATCCTGACGGCATCGGCGGTCGGCGACCGACTCGGCCGGCGCCGGGTCTACGTTGCCGGCTTGGCGCTGTTCACTGGGGCGTCAGCCGCGTGCGCGCTGGCGCCGACGGCCGAGGCGCTGATCGCTTGCCGTGCCGTTCAGGGCGTCGGCGCGGCGACCGTTATGCCGTTGGGACTCACGATCCTGACCGCGGCGTTCCCGCGAGAGAAGCGGGGCGCTGTCGTCGGAATCTGGGGCGGCGTTGCCGGGCTGGCCGTCGCCAGCGGGCCATTGATCGGCGGTGCCATTACGCAGGGTCTTAGCTGGCACTGGATTTTCTGGGTCAACGTCCCCATCGGCCTGGCGGCGACCGTTGGTGCGGCGACGCGGCTGGCCGAAAGCCACGGTCCGCGCGGCCGCCTCGACGTGCCTGCGCTCGCCCTCGTGTCGCTCGGTGTCGGCGCGCTGATCTGGGGCGTCGTCGAGGGTGGCCAGGACGGGTGGGGGAGCCCGCAGAACCTCGTCGGGCTGGTTGCGGGTGCCCTGCTCCTCGGCGGGTTCGTCTGGTGGGAAGCGCGAGTAGCAGAGCCCATGATCCCGCTGCATCTGTTCAAGCGGGTCCCGTTCACCTCGGCGGTAGGCACGCAGTTCTTCATGTCCGCGAGCATCTTCTCCGCGGCGTTCCTTACCAGCCAGTTCTTCCAGTTCGCGCTCGGCGACTCGCCGCTCGGTGCCGGGTTGCGCTTCCTGCCGTGGACGGCGACCCCACTCGTCGTGGCGCCGATCGCGGGTGCGCTCTCCGACCGGGTCGGACCGCGGAACCTCATCGTGCCCGGACTGCTCATGCAAGCCGGTGGCTTCGCGTGGCTGGTGAGCCTCGCTACCACCTCGGCGGACTACGCCAGCTTCGTGGCCCCGTTCGTCATCGCCGGAGTGGGCATCTCGATGGCGCTGCCCTGTGTCACGGCGGGCGGGCTGAACGCCGTTCCGCCTGCACTATTGGGGAAGGCGGCCGGCACGCTCAACACGATGCAGCAGTTCGGCGCTGTGTTCGGCGTCGCCGTGGTCACCGCGGTGTTCAACGCGCACGGCAGCCTGGCCGACCCTGCGTCGGTGACCAGCGGATACCGCCCCGCGCTGGCGGTCGCGGCCGGCGCATCGCTGATCGGGGCTCTGGTGGCTACCGGCATCGGCCGTGCGGCGGCCGCCGCCGCGCAATCCGTTGGTGTCGCGATGCGCCCGGATGATCGGATCCTGGTGCGAAAGGGAAGCTGAGCTTCAGCGGTCGTCCGTCGCCTTTGCTCTGCTTACCTGGACGCATCGCGGAGGCTACATCGCGGTCGCTTGTTGATGCTTCGCCGTCACCTTTGCTCTGCTTACCTGGACGCATCGGGTGTTTCGTCGAGTCCGAACCGCGCTCGTCAGCCGTTGCGTATCGGTAAGCAGAGCAAAGGAAGTCGAGAAGGTACATACCCGGGTCGGCGCGGAGCGGCCAGCGTAGGCCCGCGCGGGATCGCGGCGTTTATCCACACTGGCGACCGGTCATCCACAGGTTCCCGCGACGGGTCGAATCGCGCCGTCGTCACACCGATCCTGGGGATGTGAGTGCGCCGCACGACGACGAGCAGCCCGACGTACAAGCCGCCTCGCTGACACCGGTATTGCCCGGGATGGTTCGCCGCGTCCGCCGTATTGCAGATCTGAGCCAGCGCGAGCTCGCGCGACGCATCGGCATCAGCGCGGCTACCGTTGGACGTATTGAGGCCGGGACGCTCATGCCGAGCGTGCCGACGATAGAGCGGATCCTGCGGGCTGCCGCCTTGCAACTCGTAGTCGTCGACCAGGACGGCCGCGTGGTCGTCCCGATGGAGATGTGGCAGGACGTCGCCGACGGCGCTGACCGGCTTTACCCAGCACATCTGGATACCATCCTCGACCCGTACTCCGGGGAGTGGTGGGCCGACCGGTACGGCCTGGCTCGCCCACCCGAGACGTTCCGCCGTAACCGCGCGATTCGTGACATGGAACGCCGCCGCAGCCAGTGGGAAGTTAGGGTCGCCAAGTACCGGAACGCGCCCCCACCACCCCATCCACCGCGTGGGTTCGGCTGAACGCGCCGCACGGTAGGCTGCTGGCCATGGCTCAAACACCCGGCGGGCGATGGCGCCGCTGGCGCATGCGCCGCGGCTGAAGCCGGCTCACGAATCCGGTCCGGTGGTCGCGGTCGCGAGGAAACGTCCAGCCAACGACACCGCCGCATCGGAGATTTACATGACTACTGTACTTCCTGACCGCACCGGTCACTTCGGCCAATACGGCGGGCGCTTCGTGCCTGAAGCGCTGGTCGCCGCGCTCGACGAGCTCACCGCCGCCTTCGACGCCGCGCAGGCCGACCCGGGCTTCCGCGCCGAGCTCAGTGAGCTGCTGCGCGATTACACGGGCCGGCCCTCTCCACTGACCGAAGCGCGGCGCTTCGCCGAATACGCCGGCGGCGCCCGCATCCTGCTCAAGCGTGAAGATCTCAACCACACCGGCTCACACAAGATCAACAACGTGCTGGGTCAGGCGCTGCTCACCAAGCGCATCGGCAAACCCCGTGTGATCGCCGAAACCGGTGCCGGCCAGCACGGTGTCGCCACCGCGACGGCCGCTGCCCTGATGGGCCTCGAATGCACGGTCTACATGGGCGAGGAGGACACCCGCCGCCAGGCACTGAACGTGGCCCGCATGCGCCTGCTCGGCGCCGACGTCATTCCCGTCACCACCGGCTCGCGCACCCTCAAGGACGCGATCAACGAGGCGATGCGCGACTGGGTGACCAATGTCGCCACTACGAATTACGTGTTCGGCACGGTGGCCGGCCCGCACCCGTTCCCCGCAATGGTGCGCGAACTGCAGAGGGTGATCGGCGACGAGGCACGCGCCCAGACGCTGGAGCGGGTGGGTCGGCTGCCCGACGCCGTCGCGGCGTGCGTAGGCGGCGGTTCCAACGCGATCGGCATCTTCACCGCGTTCGTCAGTGATCCCGGCGTCCGACTGGTCGGCTACGAGGCCGGAGGCGATGGCGTGGAGACGGGCCGGCACGCCGCGACGATCACCGGGGGAGCGCCGGGCGTGCTCCACGGCGCGCGCTCATATCTGCTGCAGGACGCCAACGGGCAGACCGTCGAATCGCACTCGATCTCCGCCGGATTGGACTATCCCGGAGTCGGCCCCGAGCACGCCTACCTGTACGACATCGGCCGCGCCGAGTACTACCCGATCACCGATGCCGAGGCAATGGATGCGTTTGCGCTGCTGTGCCGCAGTGAGGGCATCATCCCGGCGATCGAGTCGGCGCACGCGCTCGCCGGCGTGCGCGCACTCGGCCGAGAGCTGGGTCCGGACGCCGTCATCCTGGTGAACCTCTCCGGGCGCGGCGACAAGGACGTCGAGACGGCGTCGCGCTATTTCAAGCTGGCGGCGTCGTGACCGCGCTGAGCGACAAGCTGGCCAAGGCGCGGGCCGATGGACGCGCAGCGCTGATCGGCTACCTCCCGGTCGGATTTCCTGACGTCGACGCCTCGATCGAGGGAATGCGTGCGCTCGTCGCCGGTGGCGCCGACGTCATCGAGGTGGGCGTGCCGTACAGCGACCCGGTGATGGACGGTCCGGTCATCCAGGCGGCGGCCGACGTTGCCGTACGCCGGGGTACGGGCCTGGCCGATGCGCTGCGAGCAGTCGCCGCCGTCGCCGACGCCGGCGCCGCGGCGGTCATCATGTCCTACTGGAATCCGATCGAGCACTACGGCGTCGAGCGGTTCGCCGCTGACCTCGCGGCGGCTGGCGGATCGGGCGCGATCACGCCCGACCTGGTCCCCGACGAGGCAGCATCCTGGCTGGCGGCCACCGATCGGCACAGGCTTGATCGCATCTTTCTCGTCGCACCGTCCTCGACCGACGCCCGGATCGTGTCGACGGTCGCCTCCTGCCGAGGTTTCGTGTATGCCGCCTCGACCATGGGAGTGACCGGCACTCGCGATCAGGTCGGCGAGGCCGCCCAGCTGCTGGTGGCCCGGGTTCGCGCGGTGGCGCCGGACTTCCCGGTCTGCGTCGGGCTTGGTGTGTCGAACGCAGACCAGGCTGCGCAGGTGGCGAGGTTCGCCGATGGGGTGATCGTCGGCTCGGCGTTCGTGCGGCGGCTGGTCGATCAGCCGGACGCCGCCGGGGTCAGCGCCGTCCGAGACCTCGCGACCGAACTCGCGGACGGTGTGCGCCGCCGGTGACGGCGCGTGCCGGTGCCACGCGTCCGGCCGCTGATAGCTACCGTCTACCGTTGCTGCGTGCACACGTTGGCTTCGATTCCCAGCCCGACGCGCGCTGTCTGGCACCTTGGACCGATCCCGATCCGGGCATACGCGCTGTGCATCGTGGCCGGCATCTTCGTGGCGCTCGCCGTCACGTCGCGCCGGTGGCAGGCCCGCGGCGGCAACCGGGACGACATCTGGGACGTCGCGTTCTGGGCCATCGTCTTCGGCATCATCGGCGGGCGGCTCTACCACGTCATCACCGACTACGAGAAGTACTTCGGCAAGGGCAAGCATCCGCTGGACGCGTTCAAGATCTGGGACGGTGGTCTCGGCATCTGGGGGGCGATCGCGCTGGGCCTGCTCGGGGCGTGGATCGGCTGTCGCCGCAAGGGGATCCGGCTCACCGCATTCGCCGACGCCGCGGCTCCGGGCATAGCCGCCGCGCAGGCGATCGGACGCTGGGGCAACTGGTTCAACAACGAGCTGTACGGGCGGCCCACGGACGTGCCGTGGCGGCTGGCGATCCACGACATCGACGTGACGACCGGCCGGGCCCAGCCATGTGGATTCGGCAACATCGGCCGGATGGTCTGCGGCTACTACCACCCGACGTTCCTGTATGAGTCGCTGTGGGACCTCGCACTGGCGTTCTTCCTCGTCTGGGCCGCGCGTAAGTGGCGTCTCGGCCGAGGGAACACGTTCGCGTTGTATGCGATGGGCTACACGGTCGGCCGGTCCTGGATCGAGGCGATGCGCAGCGACTTTGCCCATCGCTTCTTGGGGCTGCGCTTGAACGACTGGACGTCGATCATCGTGTTCGTCGGTGCGCTGATCTGGTTCCTGCGACATCGCAACGTATTCGACGAGTCGCCGTATACGAGGCCGCGCGAGCCGGACGAGCCGTCCGAGGGCGCCGAGCCGGCCGAGGGCGCCGAGCCGGCCGGAGCCGCCGAGCCCGCCGAAGATGAAGACGCCGTCAAGACCCCGGATGCCGGTGAGTAACGAGGGGCGGGTCGAGGTCCACCACCAGCATCGCGACGTCACGGGTGGCTGGTTGCGGCCGACCGTCTTCGGGATGATGGACGGCCTCGTCTCGAACTTCGCATTGATCGCGGGCGTGGCCGGGTCGAGCGCGAGCAGGCACGCGGTCACCCTGGCGGGGTTGGCCGGCCTGGTGGGCGGCGCGTTTTCGATGGCCACCGGCGAATATGTGTCCGTCCAGAGCCAGAACGAGTCGGCACGCGCCGAGATCGAGATCGAACGCAGAGAGCTGCGGCGCAACTCAGCCGCGGAGCAGGCAGAGCTCGCGCAGATGTACGTCCAGCGAGGTGTCGACGAGGACCTCGCCCAGCAGGTGGCGGCCCAGCTCTCCCGTGACCCTGACCAGGCCCTCGACATCCACGTGCGCGAGGAGCTGGGCGTTAGTCCACACGCATTGCCGAGCCCATGGGTCGCCGCTGGGTCGTCGCTGATGTCGTTCTCGGTCGGCGCACTGATCCCGCTATTGCCGTACGCGTTCGGCGCGACCGTGCTATGGGTGTCCGCCGTTGTATCCATAGTCGCCCTGTTCGTGGCCGGCGCGGTCACCGCCCAGTTCACGTCACGCAGCTGGCTGTTTTCTGCGATGCGGCAGGTGCTGCTCGGCGGGCTCGCGGCTGCCGTGACTTACGGCGTCGGCCAGGCATTCGGCGCCGTCACCGGCTAACAGCGCTCCAACGGCTTGTCAGACCGACCGGTCGGTCTTAGAGTCTGCCCGATGGACTTCACCCAGAGCGAGACGTCGCGCAGCCTCCAGGCTGCCGTGCAGCAGTTCATGGACGAGCACGTCTACCCGGCCGAGCCGGTCTTCGAGGCTCAGGCGGCCGAGCTGCGCGCCGCCGGCACGCCGTTTCGCACGCCGGACGTGATCGTCAAGTTGCGAGACGTTGCTCGGGCGCGCGGACTGTGGAACCTGTTCCTGCCCGACGGGCGCTTCGGCGCGGGACTGTCGGTGCTCGACTACGCCCCTATCGCCGAGCTGTCGGGGCGCTCGCCGGGGATCGCCCCCGAGGCGATGAACTGTGCGGCGCCAGACACCGGAAACATGGAGTTGCTCGCCATGTTCGGCACCGCTGAGCAGCATGACCAGTGGCTGCGACCGCTGCTCGACGCGCGCATCCGGTCCTGCTTTTCCATGTCCGAGCCGGACGTCGCCTCCTCGGACGCCACGAACATCGCAACGCGCATCGAACGCGACGGCTCCGAGTACGTGGTCACCGGGCGCAAATGGTGGTCGACCGGCGCGCTGCGGCCCGAGTGCGAGCTCGCGATCGTCATGGGCGTGATCCATCCGGACGCAGCGCGGCACGAGCGGCACTCGATGGTGCTGGTGCCGTTGCGCTCTCCCGGCGTGACCGTGCGCCGCTCGACCTCCGTCTTCGGCTACGACGACGGCCCGCACGGCGGGCACGGTGAAATCGACTTCGATCATGTGCGCGTGCCCGCGGCGAACCTGCTCGGGCCGCCGGGCGGCGGATTCATGATGGCGCAGGCGCGGCTCGGGCCGGGCCGAATCCATCACTGCATGCGTAGCCTCGGCGTGGCGGAGAGGGCGTTGTCGTTGATGGTCGGCCGGGCGACGTCGCGGAGCACGTTCGGCATGCCGCTGGCCCGGCATGGTGTGATCGGTGAATGGATCGCTGAGTCCCGGCTGGCCGTCGATCAGGCGCGGCTACTGGTGCTCAAGACCGCCTGGCTGATCGACACGGTCGGCGTCAAAGGAGCGCGCACCGAGATCGCAGCGATCAAGGTGGCCGCACCGCGGGCGGCGTCCTACGTGCTCGACCGGGCCATCCAGACGTTCGGCGCCGCCGGGGTGTCCGGTGACACGCCGCTCGCCGCGGCATGGGCGCAACTGCGCACCCTGCACCTGGCCGATGGCCCCGACGAGGTGCACCTGCGCTCGATCGCCCGCCAAGAGATCACGGCGGCCCCGCGGTGACCGCGGCGGACACCGCGGTACGGCGCCGCATCCTCGCCGCTGCTGTCGACCTGTTCGCCGAACACGGCTACGACGCGACCAGCGTGTCGCAGGTGATCAACCGGGCCGGGGTCGCGAAGGGCGGCTTCTACCACCACTTCCGCAGCAAGGACGACCTGCTGTATGCGGTGTACGGCGATCTGATCGGGCGCCAACTCGAGGGCATGGAGCGGATCCTGGCGCAGCGCTTGCCACCCGCGCAGACGCTGCGCGCGCTGATCATGGACCTCGTCGAGACGACCGCGGGAAGCGCCCGCGAGGCGCTGGTGTTCTCCCGCGAGCTCGCCCAGCTCGGCAACCGCCGGATCGTGCAGATGCGCAGCCAGCGCCGGCGCTACCACAATGCCGTGATCAAGTTGGTCGACGATGCGCAAGGCCGCGGGCAGTTCAGCTCGGTGGCCTCCCCGGAGACGGTCGCGTTCACGATCTTCGGCGTGGTCAACGAGATACCGCGGTGGTATCGGCCCGCCGGACGGGTGCGGCCGGAGCAGATCGGCACCGAGATCGCCGATCTGGTGCTGGCGGGGCTCTCGACGGGGGAGGCCGGCAGCTGACGCCCTGGGTACTGTTCCCGCATGCCAGGTGTGCAGGACCGGGTCGCGTTGGTGACCGGCGGCGCGCAGGGGATCGGCGCCGAGGTGGCCCGCCGATTCGCCGCGGGCGGCGCCCGGGTTGCCATCGTTGATCTGGACGAGGCGGGCGCGCGCACGGTCGCGGCGGAGTTCGGCGGGGTCGGCGTCGGAGCGGACGTGTCGCAGCGCGATCAGGTGCAGGCAGCCGTCGACCAGGTGGTGGCCGAGTTCGGTGGGCTGCACATCCTGGTCAACAACGCCGGTGTGATCCGGGACAACCTGCTGTTCAAGATGAGCGACGACGACTGGACGGCCGTCATGGACGTGCATCTGCGGGGTGCGTTCCTGGTCAGCCAGATCGCCCAGCGGCACATGGTGGAAGCGCGGTACGGGCGGATCATCTCGATGTCGTCGACGTCCGCGCTGGGCAACCGCGGGCAGGCGAACTACTCGACGGCCAAGGCCGGGCTGCAGGGGTTCACCAAGACGCTGGCCATAGAACTCGGCCCGTTCGGCATCACCGCGAACGCGGTAGCGCCCGGTTTCGTCGAGACGGCCATGACGAGGGCCACGGCGGAACGGATCGGCACCACGATCGAGGCGCTGCGCGAGGCAAACGCGCAGGCGGCACCGGTACGTCGTGGCGGCGTGCCGGCCGACATCGCCAACGTCGTGGCGTTCTTCGCGGCCGAGGAGTCCGGCTACGTCACGGGACAGGTGCTCTATGTCGACGGCGGCCGCGGCCTGCACTGAGCAGGGGCCACGCGCCTGACGTCTCGGCACGTAGGCTGGGCGCCGTGTTCGACACGCTCTCCGACCGCCTGTCCCAGGTCTTCACCACCCTGCGGGGAAAGGGCCGGCTGACCGACGCCGACATCGACGCCACTGCTCGCGAGATTCGCATCGCGCTACTCGAGGCGGACGTGGCGCTGCCGGTGATGCGCCAGTTCATCGCCGCGCTGAAGGAGCGCGCCCGCGGCGAAGACGTCTCCAGGGCACTCAATCCGGCGCAGCAGGTCATCAAGATCGTCAACGAGGAGCTGATCGCGATCCTGGGCGGCGAAACCCGCCGGCTACGGTTCGCGAAGACGCCGCCGACCGTGATCATGCTGGCCGGCCTGCAGGGTTCCGGCAAGACGACCCTTGCCGGCAAACTCGCCCGTTGGCTGCGTGAGCAAGGTCACACACCGGTGCTGGTGGCGGCCGACCTGCAACGTCCCAACGCGGTCACCCAGTTGCAGATTGTCGGCGAACGCGCCGGCGTTGCGGTGTACGCGCCACAGCCGGGCAACGTCGGCGACGGGAGCTCGCGACCGGCGGACTCGCCGAGCGGCGACCCGGTGGCGGTGGCCCGCGACTCGATCGACTTCGCCCGCCGCGCCCAGCACGACATGGTCATCGTCGACACCGCCGGCCGGCTGGGCATCGACACCGAGATGATGCAGCAGGCCGCGGACATCCGAGATGCCATCCAGCCCGACGAGGTGCTCTTCGTCGTCGATGCCATGGTCGGCCAGGACGCGGTGAACACCGCCGAGGCGTTCCGCGACGGTGTCGGCTTCAGCGGCGTGGTGCTCACCAAACTCGACGGCGACGCCCGCGGCGGCGCAGCGCTTTCGGTGCGTTACGTGACCGGGCAGCCGATCATGTTCGCGTCCAACGGCGAGAAGCTCGAGGACTTCGACGTCTTCCACCCCGATCGGATGGCCTCGCGCATCCTCGGCATGGGCGACGTACTGACGCTGATCGAGCAGGCGCAGAAGCAGTTCGACGAGGACGAGGCCGAGAAGATGGCGAGCAAGCTCGCCAGCGGCAACAAGTTCACGCTCGAGGACTTCCTGAATCAGCTGTCGGCCGTTCGTCGTATGGGCTCGCTTTCGAGCCTGCTCGGCATGATGCCGGGCATGGGGCAGCTCAAGGACGCGATGAACCAGGTGGACGACCGCGACCTCGACCGGACTGCGGCGATCATCCGCGGCATGACCCCCGCCGAGCGAGAGAACCCCAAGATCATCAACGGATCACGGCGGCTGCGTATCGCGAACGGGTCGGGGGTCACGGTCACCGACGTGAACCAGCTGGTCGACCGGTTCTTCGAGGCGCGCAAGATGATGCAGCAGATGGGCGGCGCGATGGGCCTGCCCGGAGCGCGCCGCAAGCCTGCCAAGGCGAAGGGCAAGAAGGGCAAGAAGGGCCAGGGCCGTCGCCAGTCCGGACGCGGCCCCACCCAGCCGCGTATGCCCGCGGGTTTCCCGGGCGGGTTCGGTAACCTGCCGGCGCAGCTACCGCCGGGCACCGAACTACCGGACCTTTCCAAGCTGAACCTGCCGGACAACTGAGCTGCGGCCCGACACTCGCACCAGCCGCCGTCCGGCCCGGATCGCCCGGACCGCCGCGCCGGCGTCGCAGCTCGGTTTCGCCGTGGCCGGGCTTGTCGTCGCCGCCAACCTGCGCCCGGCTGTCGCCAGCGTCGGCCCGGAGCTCGACCCCCTGCGTAACGGCCTTTCGCTGTCGCCGGCCGGGGCCGCCGTCCTGACCGCGGTGCCGGTGTTCTGTTTCGGCGCGCTTGCTCCGGCCGGGCCTTGGCTGTCCCGCAGGGTCGGGCTGCGCGCCGCTGTTGCGATGCTGGTCGCTCTCCTGGTCGCCGGGTTGGTGCTGCGGATCGGCCCGGACGTCGCCACCCTGTTCGCCGGCACGGTGGTTGCTGCCAGCGGCATCGCGGCAGCCAACGTGCTTCTGCCGGTCGTGATCAAGCGCGACTTCGCCACGCGAACCGGCCTCATGATGGGTCTCTACACCACGGCCGTCACCGGAGGTGCGGCCGCGGCGGCGGGGCTGACCGTGCCGATCGGCGCCGCCGTCGGCCGCGGGTGGCGAGGCGGGCTCGGCGTGTGGGCGCTGGCCGCGGCGCTGGCGTGGGTGATGTGGCTGCCCTACGTGCGGCGCGAGCCGGCACGTCCCGCGGCGGTAGTCAGCCCGCCGGCCGGGCTGCGCCGCCACTGGCTGGCCTGGATGGTCACCCTCTTCTTCGGCCTGCAGTCGCTGAGCTTCTATGCCGTGCTGGGCTGGCTGCCCTCGCTGTACCGCTCCCACGGCTACTCGGCGGCCGCGGCCGGCGCATTGCTTTCGCTCAGCTCGTTGGTGCAGATCCCCACGGCCCTGGCGCTGCCGGCGCTCGCCAGCCGAATGCGCCGCCAGCAGACCCTGGTCGTGCTCGCCGTGCTGTTGACCGGGGCCGGATTGCTGGCGATCCTCGTCGCACCGACCGCCGCCGCCGCGCTCTGGGTGGTGATCCTCGGGCTCGGGCAGGGCGCGGCGTTCGCGCTGGCGCTGACCCTGCTCGTGCTGCGCACCCGCAGCCATGCCGCGACAGCTCACCTGTCGGCGATGGCCCAGTCGGTGGGCTACCTGATCGCCGGACTCGGGCCGCTGGCCGTCGGCGCGCTGCATGCGGCCACCGGCGGCTGGACCGCAGGCCTGATCCTCCTGCTCGCACTGCTCGTCCCGGAGGCGATTGCCGGCCTGCGGGCCGCCGCACCCGGCGTCGTCGATCCTCTGACCGAAGGGACCGAACATGACCCGTCGTAGCCAGCCCCCGTTCCGGGCCGATCACGTCGGCAGCCTGCTGCGCCCGGCCAAGCTCTTGCGGGCCCGCGCCGATGCCGCCGCCGGCAAGATCACGGCAGAGGAGCTGCGCGCCGTTGAGGACGAGGCGATCCGCACCGCGGTGGTCATGCAGGAAGACGTCGGCCTGCAAAGCGCCACGGACGGCGAATTCCGCCGCACGTCGTGGCACATGGACTTCATCTACCAGCTGCAGGGCGTGCACCGCACGGAGGACCTGATCATGGTGCACTTCCGCAACGCCTACGGGAACCTGGACTTCACCTCAGCGGCGCTGCGCATCGACGGAAAGATCGACCTCGACCAGCCGATCTTCGGACCGGCGTTCTCGTTCCTGCGCGACACCGTTACGACGGCCGTGCCCAAGCTGACGATTCCGTCGCCGAGCATGGTCCACTACCGCGGCGGCCCGGCGGCGATCGACCGGGCGGTGTACCCGGACGACGAGCAGTTCTGGGCGGACTTGTCGGCGGCGTACGCCAAGCAGGTCGCCGGCATCGCGGCGCTCGGCTGCACCTACCTGCAACTGGACGACACCAGCCTCGCGTACCTCAACGATCCGCTGCAGCGCGCCGAGCTTGCCGCCAAGGGCGGCGACGCCGAGCACCAGCACGAGCGATACATCCGCCAGATCAACGCTGCCCTAGCGAACCGACCGGCCGGGCTGCATGTCACCACGCACCTGTGTCGCGGAAACTACCGCTCGGCGTGGACGGCCGAGGGCGGGTACGACTTCGTCGCAGAGGCGCTGTTCGGGCAGCTCGATGTCGATGGCTTCTTCCTCGAGTACGACGACGCCCGTTCCGGCGGGTTCGCACCGCTGCGCTTCGTGCCACCCGGGAAACAGGTGGTGCTGGGCCTGGTCACCACCAAGCGCCCCGAGTTGGAGTCCAAGGACGACCTGAAGCGGCGCATCGACGAGGCCGCCCGGTACGTGCCCATCGAGCAGCTGTGCCTGTCCGGGCAGTGCGGCTTCTCGTCCACCGTCGAAGGGAACGACCTGACCATCGACGAGGAGATCGCCAAGCTGCGGCTGATCGTCGAGACCGCCGCCGAGGTCTGGGGTTAGCCGCGGCTTAAGGACGCGATGCGGCGCGCATTGTGGACGCGACGTTCGGCGGCACCACCTCGTACCGGGCGAAGCGCCGGGCGAAGCGGCCGGTGCCGGCCGTCAGCGAGCGAAGCGTGATGGCATAGCGGGTGAGCTCGGCGTCGGGCACCTCGGCATGCACGATCGAGCGCTCCATGCCGGTGGGCGCGCTCGGATCGGGCTCGGTGCCGGTGACCCGGCCGCGGCGCCCGGAGAGATCCGACATGACTGCGCCGACGTACGTATCCGGCACGGTGACGTCGACAGTGGCCAGCGGCTCCAGGAGCGCCAGGGAGCCGTTCGCCGCGGCGTCCTTCAACGCCAGGCCACCCGCCGTCTGGAACGCCGCGTCCGAGGAGTCGACCGTGTGCGCCTTGCCGTCGACCAGCGTGACGAGGACGTCGACCACCGGCACGTGCTCGTTGTCCAGGCCGTGCGTCAGCTGCGCGCGCACGCCCTTCTCGACCGAGCCGATGAACTGCGAGGGCACGGCGCCGCCGACCACCTTCTCGGCGAACTGGCTACCCTCGCCGCGCGGCAGTGGCGTCACCACGACGTCACACACGGCGTACTGCCCGTGCCCGCCCGACTGCTTGACCAGCCGCCCGTGGCCACGGGCCTCAGACGTGAACGTCTCGCGAAGGGCCACGCGCAGCGGCACCGTCTGAACGTGCGCCCCGGTTGCGCGCAGCCGTTCCAGCACGACATCGGCGTGCCCCTCGCCAAGGCACCACAGCACCAGCTGCCCGGTCTCCTGCTGCCGCTCCACGCGCACCGTCGGATCGCCCGCGGTGAGCCGGGTGAGCGCCTTGGCCAGTGCGTCCTCGTCAGCCCGCGTCGCGGCCTGGACCGCCACGGGCAGCAGCGGCTCGGGCATTTCCCACGGCTCGATGAGCAGCGGAGCCGCCTTCGCCGAGATCGTGTCGCCGGTCTCGGCGCTGCCAAGTCGCGCGATCGCACAGATGTCGCCCGCGATCGCCCGCTCGATCGGCCGCAGCGTGGTTCCGAGCGGCGAGAAGATCTGACCGACCCGCTCGTCGGCGTCGTGGTCGGGGTGCCCGCGTGACTCGCCGCCGTGCCCGGAGATGTGCACCGCGGTCTCCGGGACGAGCGTGCCGGAGAACAGCCGCAGCACCGATAGCCGGCCCAGGTACGGGTCGACGGTGGTGCGCACGATCTCCCCGAGCAGCGGTCCTCCGGGGTCGCACCCCTTCAGTTGCACGCTCGCGCCGTAAAGCGGCATCGCAGGGGGTAGTTCCCGCTCGACGGGAGAGGGGAACGCGCCGGTCAGGATCTCGAGCAACTCCGCCATGCCCAGTCCGCTCGCAGCACAGACGGGCAGTACCGGGTAGAACGTGCCGCGAGCGACCGCGGTCTCGAGGTCGTCGATCAGCACGTCGAGCTCGATGTCCTCGCCACCCAGATAACGGTCGAGCAGCGTCTCGTCCTCGCTGTTGTCGATGATCGCCTCGATCAGCGCGTTGCGGGACGCCTCGACGTCACCGTCGACCGCGACGTCCGCGGAGTACGGCACTTCCTTGGGCGGGAAGCCCGCGGAGTAGTCGTGGACGGTGCGGCTGAGCAGCCCCACCAACCCGTCGGGTGCCTGCTCGGCGCCACCGCCCACGGTGAGGTACACCGGCAGCACTGCCTGCCCATCGGCACCGCCGAAGACGCGCTGGCATCCGCCCACTGCGGCGGCGAGCGAGGCGCGCGGAGCGTCCAGCTTCGTCACGACGACGGCGCGCGGCGTGCCCAGCCGCGCGCACTCTTCCCAGATGGACACAGTGATCGGGTCGATGTCGTCGGTCGCCGAGACCACGAACAACGCCGCATCCGCGGCACGCAGTCCCGCACGCAGTTCGCCGGTGAAGTCGGGATAGCCCGGAGTGTCGAGCAGATTGATGACCACGTCTTCGTACCGCAGCGGGCACACCGAGAGGACGACGGAACGTTGCTGGGCGACTTCGACAGGGTCGGCGTCACTGACCGTGGTGCCATCGGCGATCGTGCCGGCGCGCCCGATCGCACCGGTGGCGGCAAGCAGCGCCTCCACGAGCGTCGTCTTCCCCGCCGCAGAGTGGCCGACGAGCGCGACGTTGCGGATCTTCTCCGGGCGGTCGGCGGTCTCGATGGCGGCCACCTGGGTTTTCGTCGCGGTTTTCTTCGTCGACATGAGCATCCTCTCGCTGACACCGGGCGTTCTCGCATTCGACACCTATCCGTAGCGCGCGACAAGCGGATCGGCAAGATCGGGGGCCCGGACCGCTATCGTGAGCGCGCCGACTGAGCAGAGGATCGCCGACACGTGCTGAACATTCACGCCCGCGAGTGGGTATCGAAGACGATCAACCCGCTCGGCGTCCGGCTTGCCCGGGCCGGCGTGACCCCGGACGAGATCACGATCGCCGGAACCGTGGGCGCCACCGCCGCCGCGTTGATCTTCTTCACGCGGGGCTGGTGGTTCACCGGCACCATCCTGATCTGGGGCTTCGTGATGCTCGACCTCGTGGACGGTGCCGTCGCCCGGGCCGGCGGCACCTCGACCAAGTTCGGCGCGGTCCTCGACTCAACAGGGGACCGCATCGTCGACGCCGCCGTGTTCGGCTCGATCGCCTGGTACTTCGCCCGGCACAACCAGCCGTGGATGCTGGCGGGCTGCATGCTGTGCCTGGTGCTCGGCCAGCTCACCTCCTACATCCGCGCCCGAGCAGAAGGCGTAGGGCTTACTGCCACGGTGGGTATCGCTGAACGCGCCGAGCGGCTCATCATCATCCTGGTGGGGACGGGGCTGTCCGGGGAGCACCTGCGGGTGCCGTATGTGCAGGCGATCGCGGTCTGGGTGCTGGTGGGTGCCTCGGCAATCACGGTGGTCCAGCGGCTCGCTACGGTGTGGCGGCAGTCCCGCGACGAAAGCGCGGGGCGATGAGCGCTCGGGCGAGGAGGCCGTGGTGAGAGCCGGCGAAGTGCGCGCCCGTGCTCTCGACCTGAGCTTCGCCGCGGGATGGGGCGCGGTGAAGTCGCTGCCGGAACCGTTCGCGCGGCGAGCCTTCCAGGCGGTTGCCGACGTTGCCACTGTCCGAGACGGCAAGGGTGCGCAGCAGCTGCGCCGCAACCTGCGCCGTGTCGTCCCGGACGCCGGCGAGGCGCAGCTGGATGATCTCGTCGGTGCCGGACTGCGCTCCTACGCGCGGTACTGGCTGGAGACGTTTCGGCTCCCGCGGATGGACAGGCGGGCGGTGGCTGCCCGGGCCGGCGCCAACACCACCGGCGCCGAGCACATCGACGCGGCGGTCCGCACCGGCAATGGCTTCATCTTGGCGCTGCCGCACATGGGCAATTGGGATGTCGCCGCCATCTGGCTGATCGACCGGGGCTACCCGTTCACCACTGTCGCCGAGCGACTCAAGCCGGACTCGTTGTTCGACCGATTCGTGGCATATCGCGAAAGCCTGGGCATGGAGGTGCTGCCGCTCACCGGGGGAGCCGCACCGGCGGAGGCGCTGGCGCGGCGGCTGCGCTCGGGTCGGGCGGTGTGCCTGGTCGCCGACCGGGACCTGTCCCGCAACGGCGTCGACGTCGACTTCTTCGGCGAGACCGCCCGCATGCCGGGCGGGCCGGCGCTGCTCGCCGCTACCACGGGCGCGGTGCTGCTACCGGTCGCCCTGTGGTTCACGCCCGACGGTGGCTGGGGCCAGTGGATCGGCGCACCGATCGAGCCGGCGGGCGTCCGCCTCGCGGAGAAGGTCCGTACCGGGACGCAGGCGCTGGCCGACGCCTTCGCTCTCCAGGTCGCGGCACATCCCGAGGATTGGCACATGCTGCAGAAGCTGTGGGTGGCGGACCTGTCCGTCCGTACCGCCGCATCGAACGGCCACAGACCCGGATAGCCCGGTGCGCATCGGCATCGTCTGCCCGTACTCCTGGGACATCCCCGGAGGAGTACAGGCACACGTCCGCGACCTCGCTGAGGCTCTGCTCGACCTCGGCCATGTCGTGTCGGTGCTGGCGCCCGGCGACGACGACACCCCCGATCTGCCCCGTTACGTCGTGACTGCGGGCCGGGCCGTCCGGATCCCGTACAACGGCTCGGTGGCGCGGCTCCAGTTCGGCCTCGTGTCGGCCACCCGGGTGCGCCGCTGGCTGCGCGACGGCGATTTCGATGTGGTTCATGTACACGAGCCCGCTCCGCCTAGCTTGTCGCTGCTCGCCTGCATGATCCACGACGGGCCACTGGTGGCGACCTTCCATGTGGCGCTCACCAAGTCGCGGTGGCTGGCGATGTCCGACACGCTGCTCCAGCCGTTCCTGGAGAAGCTGTCCGGGCGCATCGCGGTGTCCGACGCCGCCCGCAAGGTGATCGTCGAGCACCTGGGTGCCGATGCCGTCGTCATTCCGAACGGCGTGGCCGTGTCGCACTACACGGACGCCCGGCCACTGCCCGGCTACCCGCGTGCCGGCGGCACAGTCGGGTTCATCGGCCGCTACGACGAGCCGCGCAAGGGCATGGACGTGCTGGTGCCGGCGCTGGAGAAGTTGGTGCCACAGCGGTCTGGGCTGCGCCTGCTCGTCGCCGGCCGGGGTGAGGCGGAGGAGTTCCTCGCCGGGGTCCCTCGGGCCGTTCGCGAGCGGATCGACCTGATGGGCCAGGTGAGCGAGTACGACAAGGCACGGATGCTGAAGAGCGTCGACGTGTACTGCGCGCCCAACACCGGGCAGGAGAGTTTCGGGGTGATCCTGCTCGAGGCGATGGCCGCGCGCACCCCGATCGTGGCCAGCGAGCTGGAGGCGTTCAAGCGCGTGCTCGGCGGTGGAGTCGCCGGCCAGCTGTTCCCGATCGGTGACTCGGCGGCCCTGGCCCGTGAGCTGGCCCGGGTACTCGATGATGCGGCACTGCGACGGCGACTGGTCGAGGCGGCTGCCAAGGCGGTGGTCCCCTACGACTGGTCCACAGTCGTCAAGGAGGTGCTGCGCGTCTACGAGCTCGCAATTGCCGGCGCGTCAGCGCCGCTCGATCGACCCCGCCGGGGGCCCCGTTAGGCTGACGCACCATGCTGACCGCAGGCTGGCTGATCGCCGCGGTCCTCGTGGCAGTGTTGATCACCAGCTGGATCACGTTCACGGTGACCCGCCTGGACCGGCTGCACGCCCGGGTCGACGCCGCACAGGCGGCGCTGGACGCGCAACTGGTGCGCCGTGCGGCCGCATTGCTGCATGTTGCGGAGTCGTCGGTGGGCGTGCTCTCCGACAGCGAGCGAGCGCGGTTGGAGCGGGTATCCGAAACGGCTCTTAGCGCTTCGCTCGACGACCGGGAAGGCGCCGAGAACGCCGTCGGCCGCGCGATGATCGACCTCGCCGGGCAGCATGCCGACCTGTCACCGTCCGCCGTCGAGGAACTGCGGGAGGCGGGCACCCGGGTGCTGATTGCCCGCAGGTTCTACAACGACGCGGTCCGCGATACCCGAGCGCTGCGGGCCCGCCGGATGCCCCGACTGCTGCGCCTCGCCGGACACCGGACCATGCCGCGGTTCTTCGACATCGACGACACCCTGCCCGTCTACGAACCGCCGGGCGGCTCGGCAACCCATGAGGAGATCAGCAGGTGAAATTCGGGGAGCGCCTGACCGCGTTCGTCGCACGACTCACGCCCACTCAGAAGGCTGCTGCTGGCGTGCTCGTGCTGGCCCTTGCTGTTGGCGGGACGGTGGTCGGGCTCGTCGCCGCCGGCGCCGGCTCCTCGGATCCCGCAGCACTCTCGGCAATTCCGCCGCCGCCCACGACGAGTTCCACGCCGACTCCCAAACCCAAGCCCACACCCAAACCCAAGCCCAAGCCCAAACCCAAGCCGGTAAACCCGCTCACCGGCATCGGCCCGGTGCCCAAAGGCCCGGTCATCGCCGTCAAGATCGACGACACCGGCAACGGCCGTCCGCAGCGCGGTGTCGACCAGGCCGACATCGTCTACGTCGAACAGGCTGAGGGCGGCCTGACCCGGCTCGTCGCGGTGTTCGGGTCACAGAAGCCGGTCGTCGAGGCGGTGCGCAGCGTGCGGACCAGCGATCCGGAACTGCTCAGCCAGTACGGCCGGATCACCCTCGTCGCGTCCGGCGGAGGCGGCGACTCGCTGCCCACCCTCGACCGGTCGATCCTGCACTCGGTGATCAACGACCGTGGTGGCGTCGGCTTCGCGCGTGACGGAGGCCGGCCGGTGCCGTACAACCTGACCTCGAACCTGGCGGCCGTCAGCGCCACCAGTCACGGCGCGTCCGCGAAGAGCATCGGCTTCACTTGGGCCGCGAAGCTCAGCGGGGTGCGCGCCTCGTCGCGAGGCCAGGTGGTGCACACCGTGGTCGGCGGCACGCCCGTCGACTTTCAGTGGGATCCGGCCCGCCACAAGTACCTGCGGCTGATCGGCGGGGTGCCGCAGCGGGCGGCCGACGGCCGCGCGATCGCGACACCGAACGTGATCGTGCAGTACTGCCAGGTCAGTGTGCACCCCGGCGACGTCGATGTGGCGGGCAATCCGGCGCAGTACACGCACTCGATCGGC
>DATFRC010000091.1:0-4009 GCA_035263725.1 Jatrophihabitantaceae bacterium
CGGGTTTGCCCAGAAGCCGCCGGCCGGTTCGACGCCTTCCCAGTCGAAGCGCACGAGAAGTACGTGCCCGTCTGGGTCGACGATCAAGGCGCGCACGCTTTCCCTGAGCCTCACGGGCAATGGACTGTAACGGAGAGCTGGCTGTCGGCGTGAGAGTGCAAGTCCGGCTTCGTCGCTACACGCAAACGCTCGACCATCGGCACGGGCGCGCACGCGCAGCGGCAGATCAGCGCGACTGACGTGAACCGACGACTCCCATGCGAGGGAGTGATAATCCGCTCATCACTGCCGGCGGAATCGGGTCATGGATCGCCCTTCCTCACTCCTCATCCTTGCCAGCGGCAACCACGCCGGCGCGGTCGTGTTCACGGTCATCGTCGGGTTCGTGGTGCTGATCGCGATCTTCCTGTCTGTGAAGGGGCGCCGCTAGCAGTCACCATTTGGACGCGCCACCGCGGGCAGGTTGGGCGCGGGGAGTTGCGGTACCCGCGCTAGCCCCAAGCTGGATCGGCCCGCTGTGCCATGCGCCGCGCTGTCGCAATCCGGCCGGACGGGGCCGAATCAGTGGTGCCGAGAGTCGTGCTTCGCCGATTTCGGGAGCAGTTCAGATTGGACCGCAAGCACGCGCTGACTGCGGCTACTTGTCCGGGCGGTAATGTCCAGGACGGCCGCGGTTGACGCTATGCGGCTTCCCCGCGCCATAGGGTCGGGTTGTGCTCGACTGGGATCACAACGCGTATTACCACCGACTGCTGCTGCGCCAGCTGCCGCGACGCTGCCAGCGCGTTCTGGACGTGGGTTGCGGCGCCGGGTCATTCGCCGCGCAGTTGGCCCAGCGAAGCGAGCGGGTCGACGCCGTGGATCGCTCCGCAGCGATGATCGAGCAGGCAAAGCGCCACATGCCCAACAACGTCAACTGTGTGCTCGCTGACCTATTGGTTGACGGGTTGCCGGGCAAGGACTACGACGCGATCGTCTCGATCAGCGCACTGCACCACATGCCATTGCGGCAGGCGCTCCCAGTGCTGGCCGATGCCCTGCGTCCGGGCGGGGTCCTTGCGGCAGTTGCGCTGCCTCGCCTGGACCCGCGCCGTGAACTACCGATCGAGATCGTCGCGGCAGTCGGGCACCGTCTGCTCGGTGCGGTGTTCTTTGTGAAGAGGTTGCCGGGACGCAACGGCGGCTTCGCGAAGGGCCCGGATCATGCGGCCATGCCCGTTGTCATGGACCCGCCGCTGACCACACGAGAAGTTGCCGACGTGGCTGCTGCGCTGCTGCCTGACGTGCGGGTGCGCCGGCTGCTGTTTTGGCGTTACCTGCTGATCTGGCGAAAGCCGATCATCCAAGACACCTGAAAGTGCGGCCTTCACGATCATCGGCCAGACCGCGCTCACTGCGGCAAATCCGTGCACTTGGCCGATACCGGTGGTGGGGCTGATGATCAGTAGCGATGAGCGGCGGTCCACCGATCTTGCGACCCAATACGGATCTGGTTTCCGCGCTGCACGGCAGGCCTCTGGGGTGGAGTGGATTGAACGTCAGCGGGTGGCGGCGTGCAGCACTCCTGCGCTGCCTGCGTCAGCATGTGTTGACGTAACAGTGCCGTCAGCATATGCTGACCGCATGGAACCCACCCTGCAGATCGCAGAAGGCGCCGCGAGCAGCGACCCCGACGTCGGGCTGCGCGCGGTCGCGGCGCTTCGCGCACTGGCCGAACGGTTGGAACTGCTCCAGGTCCGGCAGGCACGAGAGCTCGGCTGGTCCTGGCAGGACATCGCCAGCCGTCTCGGGGTCACCAAGCAGACCATCCATCGCAAGTACGGCCACCGGGCCGGGAGCCGATGATGTTTGAGCGCTTCACCGAGGCCGCCCGCCACATCGTCGCCCAGGCCCAAGAAGATGCCCGCCGGCTCGGGCATAACTACATCGGCTGCGAGCACCTGCTGCTGGCAGCGGCGGCCGCCGACGAGCCGGCCAGCGCGGTGCTGCGCGATCACGGCGTCACGCCCGAGCGTGTCGAGGCGGAAATACTGCGCACGATCGGGCGAGGCGAGGCGGTCGACCCGCTAGGCGGCCTCGACCGCCAGGCGCTGGCGTTCATCGGCATCGACCTCGACGTCGTCCGCGCCCGGATCGAAGCGGCGTTCGGCCCAGACGCCCTCACCCGCGCCCAGCTGGCCGCCCGCCGGGGCAGGCGGCCAGCGTGGGGCAAGGGGCCGCTGGCCGAGCTGACGCGCCGCTGGCGTCGCCGTCGCGCCAGCCGCGACGCCGCCCTGCTTGCAGGACCGCGCGACAACCCCCTGCTACTCCCAGGCCAGGCTCCCTGCGGCCACCTCCGGTTCACGCCGCGCGCCAAGAAAAGCCTTGCACTCTCGCTGCACGAGGCGAAGGCGCTGCACGACGATTACATCGGCGTCGAGCACCTCACCCTGGCCCTGCTCGCCCTGCAGGACGGCACGACACCGAGGATCCTGTCCGCCCTCGGCGCACCAGTCACATCGCTGCGCACCGACATTCTCACCCGCTACCGCAAGGCGAGCTGACGCGCGGACGGCGGCAATTCCGGACGTGTGCGTGTGCCGCGGTGCGACGATAGCCAAGTGGCGGACGACAGGAATCGGCTGGCCGTCTACGAGCGGGTGCTGCGTGGACTCCGGGAGTTTGATGTGCGGGCTCATCCGCCGAAAGACGACCAGGAACTCAGCTTCCTGGCCGAGGCGGTAGCCGATAACGTCGCCTCCGGGATCGAGTTGTCGACGGAGGCCCAATCTTCTGCTGATAGCGACCCGCGTCCGGAGACGGTCACGTTTGTGACTACGGAGCACTTCACGCTGCAGGGTGCCCGCTCGTCGACGATCTCGGAATCGACCGGCCGGGCGAGCGTGTTCCTGGGCGCGGTATCCGGCGGCCTGATCGCCCTCGGGCTCGTCGCCACCGCCGCCAAGACCGGCGTGGCGTTCTACACGTTCGGCCTCATTCTCCTGCCCACGCTGGCCTTCGTGGGGCTGGCCACGTTCCACCGAGTGCTGCAGACAGGCCTCGAAGACCTTGCATACGCGCGCCGTATCGCGCAGCTCCGCGACTATTACTTCGATCACGCTCCCGAGCTGACCGGCTACCTGCCCAACCCCGCCGAAAGCCTGCCCACCCCGGGAGCGGGGATCCGCCTGTGGCAGCAATTCCTGACCGTCGCCGGGATGGTGGCCGTGATCACCGCGGTGCTGGCGGGCTCGGCTGGCGGGCTGCTCGCTGCCGTAGCTTCTGGCCACTCGCTGGTCGCGGCGCTGATCGCCGGCGTGGTCGTCGCCGCTGCGGCACTGACCGGGCTGATGCGATATCAGAATTCGGCCTGGATCCGGGGCAGCAGGACATCGTTCCCCGGTCCACAGGCAGGGCAAGACTGAACCCGCCTGGCCAGAGCGCGCGATACGCCGGGCTCCGGGCTCGCTCGAGGATGTAGTCGCGCGCCGAGCAAGATCATGCGCGCCGCATGCCGGCAGGTATCGCGCACTCAACGGCAAATCCGTGCGCATTTGCGTGGCGTAGCCAGTGTCGACATATTCGGGCGGGGGCAAAGACAGTTCGGAAACGGTCTCAGCGGTCGAGGAACGTGACCACCTCGAGTAGTGACGCACGTGGCATTGGTGGCTGGGGTTCTCCTGGGTCGGCGTAACCGATCGACATGCCGCAGGCAAGGACGTGACAATCTGGCGGGTCGATGACTTCCGCGACGCTACGGTGATACTCCGCCCAGGCGATCTGCGGACAGCTGTCAAGTCCCTCCGCCCGGAGGAGCAGCATGACCGATTGCAGGAAGATCCCGGCATCCATCCATTGCGGCGGAAGCATCCCCTCATCGAGGTAGCAGAACAGCGCCGTCGAGGCTCCGTAGCACTCCCAATTCCGGGCGCGGACCCGCGCCCGACTCTCACGGTCGTCCCGAGCGACACCGACCGCGCCGTACCGCCGCTCACCCATATCCGCGAGCCGTTCAGCGTAGACGTTGGGA
>DATFRC010000092.1:0-24324 GCA_035263725.1 Jatrophihabitantaceae bacterium
CTGCGTGTGACATGGAACGAGCTCGTACAGCATCCCGACCGAATCGTGGCCCAACTCAGAGCGCTGCTCGCCGCCTAGCACCGATCGAGCAAGAATTCCTTGCGTCGGACGAGGAATTCTTGCCCAATCGGAAGGGTCTACCGGAGTTCTTGCGGCAGGTCTCCTACGACGCTCAGCCGGGACACGGCCCGGGTCAGGGTCACGTACAAGCGTCGCAACCCGCCGCCCCGGGTCGGCTCGGCGGCGACGATCTCGGCGGGTTCTACGAGGACGACCGAGTCGAACTCCAAGCCCTTGGCGGCGCTGGCCGGCACAAGTGAGACGCGCGGGTCGTCGGCGACGTCCCCTGCGGTGATGCCGGCAGCGGCGAGTGCCTGCCGCGTCGCGACCGCGCGGGCATCCGGCGTGATCACGCCGACGGAACCCTCGATGTCGAGGTATCGCTCGACAGCGCCCACTGTGTCGTCCACATAGCCGAGAGCGTCCGTACCTCGGCGTACAGAGGTCGCCGGCGGAACGTCCGCGATATGCGGCAACAGCCGGTTGGCGAGCTCGAGCACCTCGCCGGGCACGCGGTAACCCGCGGTGAGCGGTCGTATCGCGGCGCCGTCGTGGCCGAGGTGGTGCAGCGTGATCGGCCACGCTCCGGGCGCCCACGGTGTTGTTGCCTGGGCCAGATCGCCCAGCACGGTCACCGATCCGATCGGGCAGCGGCGGGCAATCGCGCGGCACTGCATGGGCGACAAATCCTGCGCCTCGTCGACCACCACGTGGACGTACGTCTCGACGCCGTTGATCGCGGCGACCAGCTCGTCGATCAGCACGAGATCGGCGGCCGTCCAGCGCTGGACGCGGCCCGGGCGTGCGAGCGCGGTTCGCTCCTCGGCGTTCAAGGCCCGGCCGCACCGCTCCAGGAACGCAGCATCGCTGTACAACTTGGTAAGCAGAGCAAGCGGATCCAACGCGGGCCACACAGTGTCGACGAATTCGCGTACGGCGGGGGACCGCGCGATGCGCGCAGTTTCCGCGTCGGACGGGGCGCCACCGGCGTCCTCGCGCTGGCGACGCACGTCTTCGGCGATCTGTGTACGCAGTCTGTCTCGGGCGATCGACCAGCGCACGCCCGCCCGGCGCGCGTCGTCGATGTAGCGGCGCAGCCGATGCGCCGGGACGCGGTAGCGCCGGGTACCCACCACCGCGACGAGGTCGTCCGCCGGCCGGGCGACGTGCGAGTAGACGGCACGCCGCAGCACGTCGGCAAGGCGGTCATCGCCCTTGAGGACCGCGAGCGAGGCCGGCTCCTCCGCGCGGACCGGCACATGTGCCACGAGATCGTCCACTGTGGACTGACGGATACCGCCCTCACCCAGGGCCGGCAGCACCTGACCGATGTAGTGCAGGAAGGCGCGGTTCGGCCCGACGACGAGCACACCCGAACGGCGCAGTCGCGCCGGGTACGTGTAGAGCAGGTATGCCGCCCGGTGCAGGCCTACCGCGGTCTTGCCGGTGCCGGGGGCGCCCTGGATGCACAGCGAGGTGTCGAGGTCGGCGCGCACGAGCTCGTCCTGGTCAGGCTGAATCGTGGCGACGATGTCGCGCATCGGCCCGACACGCGGGCGCTCGATCTCGGCGCGCAGCAACCCGGACGCCAGGCCCAGGGCTTCGCCGTGGTCGAGGTGCTCGTCCTCGAAACTGGAGATCTCGCCCTCCCGGAAACCGAAGCGGCGCCGCAGGTGCACCCCCATCCGGTCGGCCGGCGTTGCCTGGTAGAACGCGCGGCTGATGGGAGCACGCCAATCGATCACGACCGGGTCGCCGGCCTCGTCGCGGATGTGCCGGCGTCCGATGTACAGCACCTCGATGCTCGGCCCGCGAATGTCGCCGAACTCGTCCGCGTCGTGATCGCGGTCGATGCGTCCGAAGAAGGGCGGGGCGTCCGGATCGGCGGCCAGCGCCTTGAGCCGCTGGGCGCGCAACGCCCCGAGGCTCTCGCTGGCCAGCGCGTCGACACCGTAGTCGGCGATCGCGTCTGCCGCCTCGCGCATAGCTTCGAGGCAACGCCGCGCGAGTGCAAGGTGGCTACGTTCAGCGAGCAAGGCCGGATCGTCGCTCACGATTTATTGACGTTACCGGGAGTGAGCAACCGGATTAGGGCAAGACCAGCTCCGCCATCTCGCCGACGAGCGCACGGCGACCGCGCGCACTGTCAGGCAGCACGCCAGGTGCCGACGCAGCGAGCAGGGCCTGGCCGAGGTAGGCCGTGTAGACGAGCAGCGCCCGACGCTGCGCCGCCGCCGGCGTGAGCCCGGAACTGCGCAACTGCCGCGCCAGGTAGTCGATCCGTTTGCGCGCCACTCGTTCGACGGCCGCGGCCACGTCCGGGTGGTCGGTACCGGCGAGCAGCAACAGCTCGCCGGGACGCTGCCCGGTCGTCACTTCTTCGGCGAGCGTCTCGGCCTTCTTGCGGGAGTCGCCGGCCCGGGCGTCAACGGAGGCGATCAAGTCGTCGCCGGCGACGGCTTCCCAGCGGGCGAGCGTTGCCCGGAGCAAGTCGTCACGCGACGAGAAATGCCAGTAGAACGACCCCTTGGTGGTGCCGAGTCGCCGGGCGATGGGCTGAACGGCAACCGCATCCGGTCCGGACTGGAGGAGCAGTTCGAGGGCCGCGTCGATCCATGAGTCGCGGCTGAGGCGCGAGCTGGCGGTGGGCACCCCCGTACGCTAGCGTATCCGGCAGGTCCATACCTCGGCGTACGGAGGGCTGATGTCGGCGAGGTTGGCCGGGACGCTCGTCGAACGGGCACGCACCCTGATCGTCCCCGGGGAGCGCCGATTGCTCGGAATCACCGGCGCGCCGGCCGCCGGCAAGTCAACCCTCGCGGGGTCGCTGGTGGCCGCGCTGGCTCCCGAAGCGGTGCTTGTGCCCATGGACGGCTTCCACCTCGCCGCCGCGCAGTTGCGCCGGCTCGGCCGACTCGACCGCAAAGGCGCGCCCGACACCTTCGACGCGGCGGGCTATCTTGCTCTGTTGCACCGGCTGCGGGACCGCGCCGAGGACGTCGTATATGCGCCGGAGTTCCGCCGCGAGATCGAGGAGCCGATCGCCGGTGCGATCGCGGTACCCCGCGAGGTTCCACTGGCGATCACTGAAGGCAACTACCTGCTGTATTGGAACGACGTGCGCGAACTGCTGGACGAGGTGTGGTTCGTCGACCTGGACGAGCCGACCCGCCTCGCGCGCCTCATCGAGCGGCACATGGCGTACGGGCGTACCCGCGCTGAGGCGGAGCAGCGCACGTATGGCAGCGACCAGCGCAATGCTGAGCACATCATGGCGACGCGGATGAACGCCGACCTGATCGTCGGCCCGCGCTGACGCCGGGGGCCGTGGCGCGGCGGTGTCCGGCATAGTGGGACCCGTGCAGCTCGACCAGATGCTGGCGAATCGGCGCTGGGTGCGTCGTCTGCGGCCGTTCCCGCACGTCTGCGCCCGCGATGTGTTCCGTTCGCACGTGTACCGCGAACTGCACGAGGAGTTCCGTCGCATCGAGCGTGAGCAGCCCGAGGTGTTCCACCGGAACATGGAGGGGTACGACGCGACCGGGACCAGCATCAGCCGGTTCCGCGACGGCCCCCTTGGGCTCTTCGTCTCCCGGGAGTGGCACGACCTGATAGCCGGTGTGGCCGGTGTGCGCGCCACGGGCGACGTCAACGCCGCGCTGCACCATCACGAGCCGGACAGCCAGAGCGGCTGGCCGCACAACGACCTCAATCCCGGCTGGTTCGCGGGTTCCGCGCCCGGCCCGGACGAGATCCGCCTCGAGCACACCGGCGGCGTCGCGGTGCAGGACGGCGCCCACGCCCCTGGTGCACCCGCGCGGGAGAGCATCCGGGCGGTGTCGTTGTTGTTCTACCTGGCCAATCCCGACTGGCAACCGGGCGACGGCGGCGAGACCGGGTTGTTCGCCGACGTCGCCACCGCGCACCGGGGCGCCACCACGGCGGTTCCGCCGATAAACAACTCGCTCGTGTTCTTCGAGTGCACGCCCCGAACGTGGCACGCGTTCATCAGCAACCGCGGCAAGCCGCGCAACTCGGTGGTCATGTGGCTGCATCGCAGGAAGAACGAGGTGCTCGAGCGTTGGGGAGACGAGTCGATTGAGTACTGGAACTGACCGGAGGGTGTGCCTGCTGACGGGCGCTGGGGGCACGCTGGGCAGCGCGTTCTGCCAGGCATACGGCGGCGAGTACGACATCGTCGCGGTGTGCCGCCACCGGGCACCCGCCGTGGCGTCGCAGTACGAGTGGTTCGTCGACCCGCTGGCACCTGAGGCCGAGGTTCCGGAGAACGCCAATCGGCTGTTCGTCGTGTACGCCGACCTGGAGCACGACGGTGAGGTCGAGCGTGTGGTCGAAATCGCCCTGGCCAGGTACGACCGGGTCGATCTCCTGGTCAACGCGGCCGGCTACTCGCTATGGCACTCGCAGGGCCTGGTCGACGGGGACGTGCTGCTCGACAGCCTGGCACGGCACTTCCACATGAACGTCGAGGTGCCGCTGCGGTTCGCCACCCGGCTGGCGCAGCGGTTCTGGTTGCACCGCGACCTCGGCAACCGGGCGGCGAATCGCAACATCGTCAATGTGTCGAGCATGGCGGCCAGCCGTGTCTACCCGGGAGGCCAGGGCGCATACGCTGCTTCGAAGGCGGCGCTCAACCAACTCACCCGGCACCTGGCCGCGGAGTTCGGCGTGTTCGGTATCCGTGCGAATGCCCTGGCGCCCAACAGCTTTCCGTCGATCGTCAGCACCGAGTCCGTGGTGAAGGCGATCGCCCGGCTGGACGGCGACACCGTGTCCGGCCGGGTACTCGCCCTCGACGCAGGCTAGTCGCCGAGGCGCAGCTCCAACGCGGCCAGCTCGTCGTGGACGGACGACGGGAGCTGCTCGCCGACCTTGCGGAACCACTCCTCGATGGCCGGGATCTCGGCGCGCCACTCGTCGAGGTCGACGTCCAGCGCGGCTGCCACGGCAGCCGCGGAGATGTCCAGGCCAGAGACGTCGAGCGACTCGGGAGTAGGGACGCGCCCGATCGGCGTGTCCCGGGCGGGGGCACGGCCCTCGATGCGCTCGATCGCCCACTTGAGCACGCGGACGTTCTCCCCGAACCCCGGCCACAGGAACTTGCCGGCGGCGTCGCGGCGGAACCAGTTCACGTAGAAGATCTTCGGGAGCTTGCCGGCATCCGCGCCCTTGCCTACGTCAATCCAGTGCTCGAAGTAGTCACCCACGTTGTAGCCGAGGAACGGCAGCATCGCCATCGGGTCGCGGCGCACCACACCGACCTTGCCGGTGGCGGCGGCGGTCGTCTCCGAGGACATCGTGGCGCCCAGGAACACGCCGTGCGACCAGTCGCGCGCCTCGGTCACCAGCGGGACGGTCGTGGCGCGGCGACCCCCGAAGAAGATCGCGTCCAGCGGCACGCCCCGCGGATCGTCCCATTCCGGAGCCCGGGTATCGCACTGAGAGATCGGCGTGCAGTAGCGCGAGTTCGGGTGGGCGGCGGGCTCGCCCGCGTCGGGGGTCCAGTCGTGCTTCTTCCAGGACGTGAGATGTGCCGGTGGGTTGCCCATGCCTTCCCACCAGATGTCACCGTCGTCGGTGAGCGCCACGTTCGTGAAGATCGAATTGCCCTTGCCGATGGTGCGCATCGCATTCGGGTTGGTCCGGTAGTCGGTGCCGGGCGCGACGCCGAAGAAGCCGTTCTCCGGGTTGACGGCGTACATCCGGCCGTCCGAGCCGATGCGTAGCCACGCGATGTCGTCGCCGATCGTCTGGAGCCGCCACCCGGGCAGGGTCGACTCGAGCATGGCCAGGTTGGTCTTGCCGCACGAGCTGGGGAACGCCGCCGCGATGTAGTACGCCTTGTTCTCCGGCGAGATCAGCTTGGCGATCAGCATGTGCTCGGCGAGCCAACCCTCGTCGCGGGCCTTCACCGAGGCGATGCGCAGCGAGTAGCACTTCTTGCCGAGCAGCGCGTTGCCCCCGTAGCCCGAGCCGTAGGACCAGATGGCCCGCTCCTCGGGGAAGTGGACGATGTACTTGGTCTCACTGCACGGCCACGGCACGTCCTGTTGACCCGCCTCCAGCGGGGAGCCGACGCTGTGCAGCCCGGGTACGAACTCGGCGTCGTCGCCGAGCTTCTCGAGGGCCGGGGTGCCGCACCTGGTCATGATGTGCATGGACGCCACGACGTAGGGCGAATCGGTGATCTCGATGCCGAGTTGCGAATGCTCCGACGTGAGTGGCCCCATGCAATAGGGGATCACGTACATCGTCCGGCCGCGCATGGAGCCGCGGAACCGCTCGGTGAGGATGGCCTTCATGTCGTCGGGGTCCATCCAGTTGTTGGTCGGCCCCGCGTCACGCTGGTCGCGGCTGCAGATGAAGGTGCGGTCCTCGACGCGAGCGACGTCGGCCGGGTCGGATGCGGCCCAGAACGAGTTCGGCTTCATGCTCTGGTTGAGGCGTGTGAACGTGCCGGCGGCGACAAGCTGATCGGTGATCCGCGTCCACTCCGCGGCCGACCCGTCGACCCACTCGACCCGGTCGGGCTGGCTCAGTTCGGCGCAATCGCGCACCCAGGCCAGCAGCTTGGTGTGTTGCGTCGGGGCCCGCTCGAGCCCGGGAATCGTGATCGTCATCGCGAATCTCCTCGTCAGTCCTCGTTGACTGCTCATGCCACCCCACCGGCGAAGTCGGTGCGGCCTGATGGTCGGGGATTCGAATGACTGTACTTCCCGGCAACGCTTACAAGTCCGGGGACTCCTGCGTCGCTGCTCACAGCCCGGTCGGGCTACCGGTGCAGGCTAAGGCCTTTGGTCACCTTGTCCACGTCGCGACGCTGCGCTCGAAGGGCGATGCCGACCAGGTTCAGATCGGCCCGGGCGATAGCGGCGACTGCTGCGCGGTTGTCGACGTCGTTGCCCGTCGCGAACAGTTCCTCGGTGTAGATCGCCGGGACGATGCCGCGAGACAGCGCCCGGTCCAGCGTGCGGCTCAGTTCGTGGGCGTCAGCCGCGAACACCAGGACCGGCTGGCCGAACATCGGCGTGTACTTCGTGCCGTCAGCATCCTGGTACGCGTCGCCGACCGATTCGGGCGCCGTGTTGGCGACGCCGCTGCTCAAGAACGCGGTGAGGTTGAGTTTCTGCCAGACGGGCAGATCGTCGCGGACGACGATAACGATCTTGGTATCGGGTTGCGTGCTCATCACTTACAACCGTAGGACAATCACCGGCGATCTCGGGACAACGCCGAACCAGGTTCGGCAAATCGGCAGTGGAGGCGGATGTGGACGAACTTGATTCGGCGCTGATGGCGGTGCTGCAGGCCGACGGACGGCGCAGCAATCGGGACGTGGCCGCGCACCTCGGGGTAGCACCGTCAACCGCGCTGGAGCGGACCCGGGCGTTGCGGGATCGTGGCGTGATCACTGGCTACCACGCGGTCGCCGACCTGGCCGCGCTCGGCCGTCCGGTCCAGGCGATGATCTTCGTGCGGCTGCGGCCGCAGTCGCGGGCGATCATGCACGGGTTCCGCGACTTCGTGGCCGGGCTACCCGAGACGCTCAACGTCTACATCATCACCGGGTTCGAGGACACGTTGGTGCACGTCGCGGTGCCCACCCCGCAGGCATTGCAGGACTTCGTACTCGACTCGCTCACCAAACGACCCGAGGTCGCGGACGTGCGCACCGCCGTGGTGTTCGAGCACGTCCGCAACCACGTGGTCCGGCCCGCATAGGAGGGCGCTGACGCGTCCCGGTCCCACGCGGGCGGACCTTGCGCGATCGAGCAGCTACGACGCTTGGCTCACCGTGGACATGTTGAAGTCGGGCACCCGGACGGGCGGCATCGCGGTGCGGGTGAAGTAGTCGTTCCACTCTCGGGGCAGCGTGTACTCGGTGCGCCCCACCTCGGTGATGCGGCCGAGCAGGTCGATCGGCGACTCGTTGAACCGGAAGTTGTTCACGGCGCCGCGCACGGTGCCGTCCTCGACGAGGAACACACCGTCGCGGGTCAGGCCGGTGAGCAGCAGCGTCTGCGGGTCGACCTCGCGGATGTACCAGAGGCAGGTGAGCAGCAGGCCACGCTCGGTGGAGGCGACCATGTCGTCGAGGGACGCGCTGCCCTTGCCGTCGAGCATCAGGTTTCCGATGAAAAGGCGTGGCTCGGCGTTCGTCCTGGTGGCCCACGACCGAGTGCGGGCCAGGTTGGCCAGCCTGCCGTTGTCGATCCACGACGTCGCTGTCACGGGCGCGCCGTTGTCGAACACGGACTGCAGTCCGCCCTCCGAAGCGGTCACGATCTCGAACGGTGCGCACGCCAGCCGTGGATCGGCCGGATCGCTGCGCAGCGTCAGCGGCAGGGTTGACAGCCGCTCGCCGATGCGCGTCGTGCCGTTGGGCCCGGCGAAGACGTTGCGTCCCTCCTCGGCGTCGCGCGCCGAGGCCGTCCAGTACGCGTAGATCATCAGGTCTGCAACGGCACCCGGCGGCAGGATCGTCTCGTACCGGCCGGCAGGCAACTCCACCGATGTGGCCGCCCAGTCGAGGCGCGTGTTGAGCTGCTCGATCGCCGCGTCCAGCGCGACGTCGGAGAAGTCGCGGGTGTGGATGCCCGCCCACACCGAGCGGGTGTAGTCGTCGGACTTGCCGTTCAGCTCCACCCGCCCGTTCGGCTGGTCGAAGCGACGGCGCAGGCCCGTGGACGAGCCGACGAACGTCGAGCTCATCTGGTGCTCGGCGAACCCGAACAGCAACCGGCCGTTCTTGCCCGCCTGCTTGAAGGCCGTCCCTAGCTCCGGAGCGAAGCGTGCGAACACGTCGACGCTCGTCGTTGCCGGGTCCGCGTCCCAGTCGTCGTCGGTGTCGTACGGCTCGACGAGTGGAGCAAAGTCGTCGGCTGGCGTGGCATCCCGGGCCGCCGCCTCGCTGGCCTTGACCAGCGTCGCGAGTTCGTCCGGCGTGCTGACCGATCTGGTCACCACGCCGGCGCTCTCGCCGGCCACCGATACAACCGTGACCGCGCGCGAGGTCATCTGCCCGTTCGTCGTGAGGCTGTTGTTCGCCCACCGCAGGTTCGTCTCAGTCTGCTCTTCCGCGACGACGACGCAGCCGTCCACAGTGGACAGCTGCAGCGCTTGCTCGACGAACTCCTGGACCTGTGCCATGTCTAGCGCCCTCCCTCGGCGACGGTGTTCAACACGTTCACACCCCGGAAAAGCGTCGCGGGGCAGCCGTGCGACACGGCGGCGACTTGCCCGGGCTGGCCCTTGCCGCAGTTCATGGCACCGCCCAGGTGGTACGTAGCCGGGCCGCCGACTGCTTCGAGCGAACCCCAGAAGTCTGTGGTCGTGGCCTGGTATGCGACGTCTCGCAGCTGGCCGGCCAGCCGGCCGTTCTCGATCCGGTAGAAGCGCTGTCCGGTGAACTGGAAGTTGTAGCGCTGCATGTCTATCGACCAGGAACGGTCGCCGAGGATGTAGATGCCGCGCTGCACGCCGCTGATCAGCTCGTCGACCGATGGGCCGCTCGGATCCGGCTGAAGGGAGACGTTGGCCATCCGCTGCAACGGGATGTGTCCCGACGAATCGGCGAATGCGCACCCGTTCGAGCGGCCGAATCCCTTCGCCTGGGCCATGTGCCGGTTGAGCTGATAACCGACAAGCGTCCCCTCGCGCACGATGTCGAACGCTTTCGTTTGTACGCCCTCGTCGTCGTAGCCGATCGTGGCGAGACCGTGTTCGACCGTACGGTCGCCGGTGACGTTCATGACACCGCTTCCGTACTTCAGCGTATTGAGCTTGTCGAAGGTGGCGAAGCTCGTCCCGGCGTAGGCCGCCTCGTAGCCGAGCGCGCGGTCTAGCTCAGTGGCGTGACCGATCGACTCGTGGATGGTCAGCCACAGGTTCGTCGGGTGGATCACGAGGTCGTAGCTGCCGGCCGTGACGCTCGGGGACTTGACGTGCTCGGCGAGCAACTCGGGTAGCTCGGCGATCTCGGCGTCGAAGTCCCAGCCGGTGCCTCTCAGGTACTCCCAGCCGCGACCGGCCGGCCCGCCGATGGTGCGCATCGAGTAGAACTTGCCTTCCCCGCGGTCGACGTGCACCGCCGTGAAATTCGGGTTGATGCGCACCCGCTGCTGCGTGGTGGACGTCCCCGCCGTGTCTGCGTAGAACTTGTTCTCCAGGACGTGCATGAGCGACGCGTCCACGTGATCGACGCCATCGGCGGCGAGCAGGCGCTCGGACAGCTCGCTCAGCCGGGCGACGCGCTCGGACTCGGGCACCTCGAACGGGTCGATCTCGTAGGACGAGACCCAGGTCGCGTCCGGGTATGTCGGCTCCGGCGCCAGGGTGACCGGGTCGTCGCTGAGCACCCGGCTGATCTTCGCCGTGGCGACAGCCTGCTCTGCGAGCCGGCGCGCCGCCTCGGGGGTGCGCGCGATATCTGCCGCGAATCCCCAGGCGCCCTCATGGATCACGCGCACCGCCAGGCCCAGGTCCTCGGAATCGCTAGTCGAGTCCAGCTTGCCGTCGCGCAGTTGCAGCCAGCCGACGCGGATGCGTTCCAGGCGGAAGTCAGCATGAGTGACGCCGAGTTCGCGGGCCCGGCCGAGCGCCGCGTCGGCCAACTCGCGCATGGGCAGGGCTAGAAACGACGGGTCGAGATCCGGCATGTTCGCAACGCTAGCGGCTGGCGACGATTCGTTTTCCGCGCCCTCACCCGCACGCTGCGCATATGCGGTCATAAGCCGACATGCGTATCACCACCGCCGCGGCTGCTTGGATGAACGTGTGCGCGTTTGCTTCGTCTGCTCAGGAAACATCTGCCGCTCGCCCACCGCGGAGGCGGTGTTCGTGTCGATGCTGAGCGCGGCCGGCATCAGCGGCGTCGAGGTCGACTCAGCAGGCACTGGCGACTGGCACGCCGGCGACGATATGGATCGCCGCGCCCGCGCCGCCTTGGTCGCGCACGGCTACCGTCCGCCCCGGCACATGGCGAAGCAGTTCACCGTGGCCGACTTTGCGAGTCGCGATCTCATCGTTGCCCTTGACCGCGGGCACGAGGCCCGGCTCACGCATATCGCCGAACTGGCCGACGATCCCGAGGCGGCACGCGAGAAGGTAGTGCTGCTGCGCTCGTACGATCCCAGCGCCGACGAGCCGGACGTCCCGGACCCGTACTACGACGGCCCGGACGGGTTCATCGAGGTGCTGCGTCAGATCGAGCGTGCGTGCGCCGGCCTGCGCGACCGGCTGGCTCAGCAGGCGTGCAGCCCGCCGTTGTAGCCCTTGACGAAACTGAGCACTCTGTCCAGCCCGGTCGTGCCGTGCGAGCCGTACGCCTGATCGAGGCCGACCAGGCTCAGTACCGCGCTCGTGGCCTCGTCCATGTCAGGCGGAGAGAGGAAGAAGAAGGTGTGTCCCTTGGTGTTCGGTGGGACGTTGATGTCCTTCGCGTAGGCGCCGGTGTAGCAACTGATCGCCAACAGGGCGGCGGTGTCGTCCAGCGGGCGGTTGAACAGCTGCTGCCGGACCGCCAGCCCCCAGCCGTATGAGAACAGCGTGCCCAGCGCGAAGTCTCCGGGCTGGTTCTGCGCAACGGTCACGTTCGCTGTCTGCGGGTCGATGCGCAACATGGAGATGCTGTCGTAGGCCCGCTTGGCGAAGTCGACGTTGAAGTACACGGTGTTGTCGTTGGGGCAGTAACCGAACTCGCTGCTCGTGTCGCCGCATTTCGGATGATCGGCTTGCGCGATCTTGACGTTCGTCCAGTTCTTGTTGATCGACTTGGCGGCCGCCGACCAGAACCGGTTCAGATCCGGCTGTAGGCCACCACCGCCCTTGCTCGGATCGTTCTGGTTGATCGGCCTGGGGTCGATGACCTGCTCGAACGGCTCGTTGCCACCCGCGGACTTCTGCTCTTCGCCGGGCGCGAAGGGGCGTTCGGTGAAGGTGCGATCAGCCCAGTCGGGCTTGTAGCACTCGGTGACGCCATGCTCGAAGCCGTCAGCAACAGCGGCGATGCGGTCGAAGCCGTCGCCGTGCGAGATGTCCTTCTGGTCTGCGGGCGTGTCGTCGCGCACGTTCAGGTAGCCGATCAGCGCGCGGTCAAGGTCGGTGGGCGTGGCTCGGATGTGCGGCGCCTGGTTCTGCATCACGGTGGCCGTGAACGCTCCGGACGCGCAGTCGGCTTGCGATTCGTGCACGATCTGCGGCACGTTCTCGTTGAACAGCCCGAGCCGCTCCTGGATGGCGTGGCCGAACTCGTGTCCGAATACCATCGCTACGAGCAGTGGACCGTACTTGGCGCCCAGCGTTGGGACGAGGTGCTGCGAATTGCGGTCCCAGGCAATGGAGTCGTCGAGCTCGCAGTAGAAGGCGTTGTCGACGATGGCGTTGGCACCGGCCTTGCTGATGCACTCATTCTCCTTGGCCGCGGCAGATGGGTGCGCGCCGTCGACCGAGTACAGCTTGCCCTTCAGCGGAGGCAGCTGCTTGCCACCGGACACCGAGGGATACGCCCGCCGCCAGAACCGGAACACGTCGTCCAGGGAGTTCTTCACGGTCTGGTCGAAAGTGCCACCGGAGTCGCCAACCACGGAAAGCGTCGAGTTGGGAGCCGGCGGCGGCGGGACGTCGTGGCCGGCCACGGTGACGGTGCACCCGGTGAGCGTCAGCCCCACGAGCACGCTCATCGTGAGGCCGAACCGATGTCGCATCGGCCTCCCCCATCAGCGACGGATCGATCGGCGCAAGTCTATCGGCGCAAATCGATCACTGGCGCCGCCGTTCCACGAGGACCGTGTCGCGCCACAGTCCCCGGTGCCGCGCGATCCGTTCGCGGACGCCGACCATGCGAAAACCCGCCGCGTAGTGCAGTTCGAGGCAAGCGATGTTCTCGGGGAAGATCGAGGTCTGGAGCGTCCACAGGCCTGCCTGGTCGGCGGCCGCGACCTGCCAATGCAGCAGCGTCCGCCCGATACCACGGCGCTGGAACTGCTCGGCGACATGCACCGTCGTTTCCGCGACCCCGGCGAAGCACGAGCGGGTCGAGACCAGACTCGCTGCCGCCCAGCCGACGACGACTCCCGCGAACTCGGCGACCCACCGATGGCCCGGCAGCCAGCGCGCATCGAGCAACTCGCGGCGCGGTACCTCGGTCTCGAACGGGACGGCGTCGTGGCTGACCGCCTCGGCGTAGATGCGCAGCACGGCTGTCCAGTCGCTGGTCGTGAGCGGCCGAACCGAGCTCATCGGGTCATTGTGGCCCGTCCGTACGCTCATCGGTGTGATGCTGACGAATGCGCGGCTGATTGGCGACGGAGAGGTGCGGGTCGGCTGGCTGGAGATCGAGGACGGACAGGTCGTCGCGTCCGGTGACGGGATGCAAGATGGTCTCGATCTGGGTGGGCGCTACGTCGCACCGGGGTTCGTCGACATGCACGTGCACGGTGGCGGCGGCGCCGCGTTCACCGACAATCCGAACACGGTGGTCGAGTTCCACCGCCGGCACGGCACCACCACGTGCCTGGCCAGCCTGGTAACCGCGTCGATTTCCGAGCTGGTCGGACAGGTCGTGGCACTTGCACCTCTGGTGGAGTCCGGGCTGGTGGCCGGCGTCCACCTCGAAGGCCCGTTCCTTGCCGCCGCCCGCCGCGGCGCGCACGACCCGGACCTGCTGCGCGCCCCCGATACCGCCTCGGTGGCCGCCCTGCTCGACGCCGGGCGGGGAACCGTGCGCATGGTCACGATCGCGCCGGAGCTTCCGGGAGCGCTCGACGCGATCGCGCTGATCGTCGACCGCGGTGCGGTAGCGGCGATCGGGCACACCGATGCGACGTATGACGAGGCGTGTGCGGGTCTGGCTGCCGGAGCCACGGTCGGCACGCACCTGTTCAACGCGATGCGGCCGCTGCATCATCGCGAGCCGGGCGTCATCTTCTCCCTGCTCGAAAGCGACGTCACGTGCGAGCTCGTCGTCGACAACGTGCACATCCACCCGGCACTCGCCGCCTGGGTGATGCGGGTGGCGGCCGGCCGGATCGCGCTGATCACCGATGCGATCGCCGCCGCCGGGGTGGGCGACGGCGCATACCTGCTCGGCGGGCTGGAGGTCACTGTGAACGACGGTGTCGCCAGGTTGACGTACGGCGGGTCCATCGCCGGCAGCACGCTCACTCAGGACGTCGCGTTGCGCAATGCGGTGTCTGCCGGGGTGCCGCTGCCGGACGCGGTGGCGGCGCTGACCGTGGTGCCGGCCCGGGCGCTGGGGCTGCCTGCGGGCACTCTGGAGCCGGGCCGCCGCGCCGACCTCGTCGTCCTGTCCGAGGGGTTGCAGGTGGACGGAGTCATGGCCGGTGGCTCCTGGATCGCGCAAGAATTCCTTGTCTGAGACGAGGAATCCTTGCCTAATCGGGCTAGCGATCCGTCTGCGTGACCTTCGAGAGACCTCGGGGAGAGTCGGGATCGAGGCCTAGCCGGCGGGCCAGCGCTTCGACCATCACCTGTCCCGGGATCACTAGCGCCAACGGCGCCAGCGCCTCGGGCAAGGCCGGGCCGGGAAGGGCCACGTCGCACTGCTCGGCGAACGCCGCATCGCCGCCGATGCCCACCACCGTCGCGTGCCGCGCGCGCACGGTCGCGGCAAGCTGCGTCATGCCCTCGACGGTAGGGCCGTCCGGTGCGGCCACCAGGACAACTGCCACCTCTGCTTCCACGACTGCGATCGGCCCGTGCTTGAGGTCGGCGTAGGACAGCCCGCGGACCGGGCGCAGGCAGGTCTCCTCCAGCTTCAACGCGACCTCGAGCGCGGTGCCGTAGGTGATGCCGCGGCCGGTGACGAGCGTGTCCCGTGCCGCGGCCAGCGTGGTGGCCGCCGGTGCCACCTCGACGTCGAGCATGCGGTCGGCCTCTTCGGCGACCCGGGTGAAGTCCAGCGGTGGCAGGCTGAGCGCGTCGACGAGGACGGCGATCGCGGCGAGTTGGGTGGTGTACGTCTTTGTCGCCGGGACTGCGAGCTCCGCTCCGGCCTGGGTGACCAGGGCCAGGTCGGAGTCACGGGCCAGGGAGCTGTCCGCGACGTTCGTGATGGCGACGGTCCGCGCGCCATGAGCAGCCGCCCATGCCTGTGTCTCGACGATCTCCTCGGTCTCCCCGGACTGTGACACGGCCACGCTCACCGTGTCGGAGAGGTCGAGGTCGGCGCGGTAGTGCGTCGCCACCGAGGGCGCGGCCAGCGAGGCCTGGCGGCCGGCGAGCACCTCGCAGAGGTATCGGCCGTAGATCGCCGCGTTGTCCGACGAGCCGCGCGCCACGAACAGCAGATGTCGCCGCCCTTCCGCCAGGTCGGCGATCTCCGGCTGCAGCGGCAGCAGTGTCTCCAACGTCCGGGCGAGTGCTTGCGGCTGCTCACCGATCTCGCTTGCCATAACAGTCATGTCCGCTCCGCAATGAAGAGGCTCTGCACCCCGCGCCCGATCGGGCCACGCTCGTCGGACAGCACCGTGTCGGCAACGCCGATGCCGCCGCCGCCGAGCGTGGTGTGCGCGTCGAGCGCTACCCACTCGCCGGCCGGATAGCGGTGCAGATAGACGGTCAGGTCGGGATTGACGAACAGATGTGTGTCGAAGTCCAGGACGTTGCTGATGCCGTTGCCGGAGTCGGCGGCGGCCAGCACCCGGGACAGCTGCGAGATCGGCTCGCCGGAGACGACGTGCGCGGTGAGGCGCGTCCAGCAGATGGCCGGTCCGCGGTCGGTGAACGAGCCCGCGACGAATCGTGTCTCGAGCGCCGTGTGGTAGCCCACCCGGTACGGGAACTCGAACTGTCGCGGCACGCCCTCGGCCGGCGGGGGTAGCTGCGGGCTGGGCCTGTCGCCGGGATCGTCTGCCACCCGAATGCGCTGCGCCGTCGCGCGCAGCACCAGGCGGCCGTCGTCCGGAGTGAGCAGCACCTCGACGACTTCGACACTTCGGCCGGAGTGGACGGTGCGTAGCGCTGCGGTGAGCGGCGCGATCGGCACCGGGCGCAGGATCTCGACGGTCATCCGGGTGACACGCATGTCGGCCCGGGCGCCCGGGCGGGTCTCGACGAGGTGCCCGGCCAGTGCTGCCGGCGGCCCGCCGTGCTGCGCGCCGGCGTCCCACGGTCCGCGGGCGTACTCCGTGGCGGCGAACCGGTCGTCGGCCTCCCGCACGAAGAACGCCATCACGGTCGGAGACTACGGGGCGGCCGCCACCCGTATGTCATGCGCCGTCCCGGGCACGACGAACGCCAGCAGCCGAAACCCCTCGGCACTCACCGCGGCGCGCTGCGTCAATCGTCCGAACGGCTCGACGGTCAGCGTCGCGGTGCCATCGGCTTGAGTGATCGCCCAGTTGGCGGCCCACGTCCCGTCGACGAGCAGCTCCCCGCGGGTCCCGCCGTTTCCGGGGTAGAGCGGCACCATCTGCCCGCTCGGCACGACGCGCGAACGGTCGGCGTGCGACAGCAGCAGGTTGTCGTACTCCGGCAGAAACCGCGGTGGCGCCGGGGTGTCCGGGTCGGGGCGCGGCGCCTCCGGCAGGTCCAGCAGCTCACGGCCGTCCGGGTCACGGAAGCGCCGCAGCCGCCGGCCTAGACGTTCGGCGACCTCGCCGAGCCGGGTCAGCCCGCACCACGCCTGCGCGTCCATCACCGCGGCCGGGCCGAACGCACCGAGGTAGCGCACCAACAGCTCGTCCACCGACATCGGCTCGGACGCTTCGACGCCCAGCCACGCCCGCACGGTCGTCCACCGCACCGCGCCGGCGCCGGTCCAGGTCCCGCGAGGCGGCACCTGCACAAGCGGCACGAGGTAGCTGACCGCGTAGGCCAGCGCCTCCTCGTCCGCTTCCGGCCAGTGCCGGGCCAGCTCGCGGCCCAGTTCGACGCGGGTCAGCGGCCGCTCGTCGAGCAACGCCTGCCCGGCACGGCGCACCGCGCCGACGTCCAGCCCGGCGATACGGCGGGCGAACGGGCTCGCGCTAAAGCCGCTCTCCAGCATCGGCTGAAGGAGAGGCCGAATCGCCAGGCAGTCACGCGCAGTGACGAGATGCAGGGTGCGGCGCTGCAACGCGACGCGGACCGCTGCACGCGAAGTGACCAGCCCGGAGAGCTCCTCGTGACGGAAGTCGGCCAGTCGTGACCACAGTCCGACGAACGGCGCGCGCGGCGCCTGTGCCTGCATGCCGACCAGGTGCTCGATCGCGTCGGCAGCGCGCAGCTGCGCAGGGTCCAGCAACAGCTGCCGGGCAAGCGTCGCGCGATTGAGCGCCCGTCGCGTGAGGACGTCGCAAGCGTCGCTCACGGTTCTGCGGCGAGCCGGATGCCGAGCCCGATGAGCACGGCGCCGGTCGCGGCGTCCATGCGCCGCCGTAGCCGCACATCGGCGAGCCAGCGCGTGACGGGGGTCGCCACCGCGAGCAGCGCGAAAAAGTAGAGCCCTGTCTCGACGATGAAGATCGCCCCGAACAGCGCCGACACCGCTCCCACCGAGTAGCCGTGCGGCACGAAGCCGGGGAGGAACGTCACGAAGAAGACGCCGACCTTCGGATTGAGCAGGTCAGTGGCGAGGCCCGCGATGAAGCCGCGTCCGAGCAGGCGTCGCTGCGGACGTTCGGCCAGCCGGCGTAGCCGCAGCGACTGCACGCCGAGCCAGATCAGGTATGCCCCGCCGGCAATCTTGAGCACGATGAAGCCCGTGTGGCTGGCCCGCAGCAGCGCCGAGAGCCCGAACGCCGCGGCGCCCACCCACACGGCGAGCCCGCACAGCACGCCGGCGACGGTCTGCGCAGCGCGGCGCCGCCCGTCGCGCATCAGTTCGCGCAGCACGACCAGGGTGTCCGGGCCGGGCAGCAGCACAATGAGCGCGGCGGCGAGTGAAAACGCCGCGAGAGCCACCCCCATACCCAGAGCTTAGGGCGATGACTCACCGCATTTTTCGCTGGCGCTAGGGAAACTGTGCGTGTCCAGCGGGGCACGTCTGGGGGAATCAACGGCAGCGAGAGGTGTCTTTTAGCCCGATTCCGAGTTAGCCTCGGGAGGCCAGGCTCCTCGAACCCGACTACCGGGGGGCAATGTAAAAGCCGATCGAGGGGGCACGCGAATTGCAGAAGCACGTCCCTGCACACGCGAACCCAGCACTGACAGCCCGACCGCACATGCCGGTCTGGACATCGCGCAAGAAGCAGCTTGCCATCGCGTCCATGATCATTGCGGCGTCAGTCGGGCTCGGCGGAGCCAGCGTGACGGCGCACCGCGTCGGTGCTGCGCCGGCACAGACCCCGCCGGCGAGCACCTCGTCGGCGGCGGCGCCGAACAGCGGACTACCGCTCGCGGGTAGCGGCAGCGCGTCGCACCCGTCGGTACCGGTACGGCCGACGTCGCCGTCCGTTCGGCCGCGCCGCACGCCCGTGCCCACGCCGGCTGCGCCGTCCGCGCCGCAGTTGGCTGCCGACGGCATCCCAGCCGTCGCGCTTGATGCCTACCGCAAGGCGGCCGCGCACCTCGCGCTCACCGATCCCGGCTGCGGACTGCCCTGGCCGTTGCTCGCGGCGATTGGACGGGTGGAGTCCGACCACGGCCGGTTCGCAGGCTCCCAGCTCTACACGGACGGCACCGATGCGCCCCGTGTCATCGGCATCCCGCTCAACGGGAACGGCACCGCGCTGATCCTCGATACCGATCACGGCGTCCTAGACGGTGACACCGTGTATGACCACGCGGTCGGGCCGATGCAGTTCATCCCGTCCACGTGGCGGACCTGGCGCGTCGACGGCAACGGCGACGGCGTCGCGAGCCCGTTCAACATCTACGACGCAGCACTTGCCGCCGCCGATTACCTCTGCGCGGCCGGGGGCAACCTTGAGACGGCGGCAGGCCAGATCCGAGCCGTCCTCGCGTACAACGACTCGGCCGCGTACCTCGCTACCGTGCTGGCCCTGGAGAAGGTCTACGCATCCGGGCAGCCGGGCGTGACCATCCCGATCCTGCCGTCCCTGCCTAAGCCGCCTCCACACGAGGCGCCGCTGCCGCCGCCGGTCAACCCCGGCCCGCCGCTCGCGCTCACAACCGCCCCGAAGTCGAAGACCAAGCCAGGGACCAGCCGCGGCTCAACGACCAACCCAGGGCCCGGCTCATCCGGCTCCACGTCATCGACTCCGCCGTCGAGCGGTGGGTCCACCCCGTCGAGCGGTCCGGGCACGCCGCCGAGCTGGCCGCGCACCTCGCCACCGCCCAGCGCCCCGCCGCCCGGCTCGTCGTCGGCACCGCCTCCGGCGGACAACCCGCCGACGGCGGCCCTTACCGTGGCGCCGACTACGGGCGGCGGGCCGCTGGACGTCACCGCCGACGCATCCGCGTCGACGGACGACAATCCTGGGCTGACGTACACATTCGACTTCGGCGACGGTACGACGACGGCGGTCGTAGGGCCGCAAGCCGCGGCGACCGCGGCGTACACGTACGCCGCGGCTGGCACGTACACCGTGAAGGTGACCGTGACCGACTCCGCCGGTCAGACCTCCACGACTACTCAGGACATCACCGTGACCGCTCCGGCCACGGCTGCCTCGTCAGGCACGACCTCCGGCGGCACCACCCCGGCGACGACTACGGACGGATCGAGCAGCACAACGTCAGGCACGCCCTGATCGCGCTGGTCAATCGCTAGGACCGGCAGGCTGCCGCCTTCACGTCGTGTGAACCATCGCTCGCGCTGTGGCGCGAGGTTACGGTGACGTAGGTTGGACGGCGGAGGTGAGGCGATGACCATGACGCCGCAGACGCAGTTGCTTTACGAACTCGAACCGGTGGTTGTCGCAAACATCGAGCGACACTTGGGCGTCGCCCGTGATTGGCAGCCGCATGACTACATCCCGTGGAGTCGTGGCCGTGACTTCGCGTTCCTCGGGGGCGAGGACTGGACGCCTTCGGATTCGACGCTCGATCCGGTCGCGCAGACGGCGTTGATCGTCAACCTGCTCACCGAGGACAACCTGCCCTCCTACCACCGCGAGATCGCGGGCCGATTCGGCCGCGACGGCGCCTGGGGGCACTGGGTGGGCCGCTGGACCGCTGAGGAAGGACGGCACTCCGTCGCCATCCGGGACTACCTCGTCGTCACCCGCGGCGTCGACCCCGTCAAGCTCGAAGAGCTGCGCATGGAACACGTGACCGCGGGCTTCGACTCCGGCGCCAAGGAGCTGCTGCCAGGCATCGTCTACGTCAGCTTCCAGGAGTTGGCCACCCGGGTGTCGCACCGCAACACCGGCCGGGCCGCCGGCGAGCCGCTAGCCGAGCAACTGCTGGCTCGCATCGCCGTCGATGAGAACCTGCACATGGTCTTCTACCGCAATCTGGTGGCCGCCGCATTCGACGTCGCACCCGATGAGACGATGCAGGCGGTCCGCGACGAGGTCGTCGGCTTCCAGATGCCCGGGGCGGGCATGCGTGACTTCCGCCGCCACTCCGTGATCATTGCCAAGGCCGGCATCTACGACCTGCGGCTTCACCACGACGAGGTCGTCGCGCCCGTCCTCAAGTTCTGGCGGGTCTTCGACCGGACGGATCTGGGTGCGGCCGGCGAGCAGGCCCGCGACGAGTTGGCGACGTTCATGGCCGGGCTCGATGCGCAGGCGGTCCGCTTCGTCGAGCAACGCGAACGCGCCCGTGCCCGCGCCCTGACGTGATCAACAACGCGCTACGGTGATCGGCTCTTCGATCAGCTCCGTGCGCAGTGGGTCGAGAGGAAGCAGCCACGGATCGTCGGCAATCCCGTCCGGGTCTGCCTGCCAGGACCGGCAGATGCGCGCCACCTTGATCGGGTAGATGCTGAGCTGCCCGCTCGGCGTGATGCGCATGCGCAGGAAGCCTTTGTAGTCCTCGATGGATTGCCCGGCGAATGCCTCGTTCAGGTTGACGTCGAACTGGCTGGCGAGGGCCAGGTACGCACCGGTGACCAGCGTTGCGACCGCGCCGATGATTGGGACGGTAACCACGGCAACGATCAGGGCGAGCGCCGCGTCCGGCAGCCAGTCCGGCCGGTAGTGGTGCAGCGCAAACACCGAAGCCGTCCAGCCGATGCCAAGCCCCAGCTGGGCAAGGCCGTGAGCGAATCCCGCGATCAGGGCGCTGACCCGCGGCGAGCGCGGATCGATGCGAGCGAATCCCACCGCGCCGCAGAGGATCAGCAGTGCCAGCAGCAGTGTCGGCAACGATGCCCGCAGCGTCTGGAGGCTGGACCACCCGCCGCCGAGCCGCCGCCCATAGTCGATCGCGAAGACCAGCGAGATCACGAACACGGCTTGGACGGCGCCGAGCAGCGCGACGAACCCCGGGTTACGCCAGCCCAGACCGAGGATTCCAGGAGTGAGCCACCGAGACGCGAACCGGTCCGGGTATCTGGCGCGCAACTGGAACGTGCGCGGCTCGGTCTGATCGCGCATGCGCGAGCGCGGCGAGGGCGCGGTGATCGTCTCCCGCAGCCGGTGGGTGGCGACGAGGTAGGCGCCGCCCGTGCCGCAGGTGATGCGCTCGCTGCCGTCGTCCGACGAGTACCGCGCATAGTGGTGGTAATCGCCGGACAGCATCACCCGAATCGAGGCTCCCGTCGGCCTGATGATGTCCCGATCGAAGAAGTCGATCGGGTCGTAGTCTTCGGGGTTGCGGTGCGCCCAGGCGGGCGTCGGCCAGCACAGGATCACTCCGTCGCCCGGGCGCAACTCGGTAGCGGCGCCGCGGAAGTACGCCAGCTGCGGCTCGTCGATGTAGGACGTCAGTTGCGCATCGACCGCGAACAGCCACCATCGCTGTGGCAGCGCGATCGCGAAGTAGCTGCGGGTCTGCCGGGTTGCCCAGCCCCCGATCGGGCGGCCCTGCGTGAACAGGCGCAGGAACGCGGTCAGCCCGTCGTACCAGTCATGGTTGCCGGGCAGCGCGAACATGGTCGGTCCTAGCAACGGCCGCTCGGGAAGTGCTGCTCGGTACGGCCCCTTCATGCGGTCCTCGTAGCTGCGGGCGGACGCGGTGGGGTATACCTCGTCGCCGCCCAGGATCAGCACCCGCCCGCGAGGCAGTCGCAGTCCGACGTCCACGCTCGGCGCGGCCAGCAGGGACGCCACGGAGTAGGTAGCGTCGAAGCCGTCGCCAAGGTCGGCAACGAAGTCGAACCACAGCTCGTCATCTTCGTCGTGCCGGTAGAGCAAACCGGGCAGCACGGCCTGCAACTCCCGCTTGTCGGAGTAGCTGCCGAAAATGGACGCGAGCAGCGCGCGAATCCCGGTGCTGACCAGCACGCGAGGTGAGAGCCACCGGACGGCACGTTGCCGCGCAAAGCCGAGCTCGAGTTCGGACAGGTCCCTCGGCCGGTGCGGCTGCACGGCGCGATCTTAGCGATCGAGCGTGCGACGATGCCGCACGTGAGACGGCTACTTGTCGTGCTGGCGACGTTCGTGCTCGCCGGCTGTGAGGCGAGCCACGGCGCGCTGTCGCCGGTGACACCACAGGTCACGGTCACGCGGACCATGGGCCCGCCAAAGCCGACGCCGACGCCGACCCGGACGCCGCAGCCACGGACGGTCACGATCATCGGGTCAGGTGACGTGCTGATCCACCCGCCGGTGTGGGAGCAGGCCGCCACCGACGCGCGCGCCGAGGGCCGCACCGGCTACGACTTCGGGCCGATCTTCACCTCGATCGCGCCGGACACGCGCGCGGCCGATCTCGCGATCTGCGAGATGGAGACGCCGCTCGCGCCGCCTTCGGGACCGTTCCAGGGCTACCCGACGTTCAGCGCGCCGCCGCAGGTGCTCACCGCATTGCGCGGTGTCGGCTACGACAGCTGCACCACCGCGTCAAACCACACGATCGACCAGGGCTATGCCGGCCTGAAGCGCACCCTGGACGAGCTGGACGCGGCCGGGTTGAAGCACACCGGTAGCGCGCGAACCACGGCGGAAGCGGCGCGCCCACTGATCATCACGATGCCGAACGGTGCGCGGGTGGCCCAGCTGGCCTACTCGTTCGGGTTCAACGGCTTGACCCGGCCGGCCGGGCAGGAGTGGGAGGCCAACCTGACGGACGTGCCCACCATCCTCGCCGCTGCACACCGCGCGAAGGCCGCCGGCGCCGACATCGTCGTGCTCAGCATGCACTGGGGCATCGAGTACAACCACGGAGTGACCGCACTGCAAGAACAGCAGGCGCGAGCGTTGCTCGCGTCACCGGACATCGACGTGATCCTCGGCGATCACGCCCACGCCGTCGAACCGTTCCAGCGCATCGACGGCAAGTGGGTCGCCTTCTGCATGGGCGACCAGATCTCGCGGCACGAAGTGATCCGCAACGACGACCGCGAGGGTGCGATGCCGCGGTTCACGTTCACCGAGGTGGCGCCACATCGCTGGAAGATCACCAAGGCCGAGGCGATCCCGACGTGGGTGGACGTCGCACCCGACATCCGGCTGATCGACCTGCCCCGAGCCCCGGCCACCCCGACCTATCTGGCGGCGCACCAGCGCATCGCCGGCTACCTTGCGGCGCTCGGCGCATTGCGAGACGGATTGATCATCCGCTGACATGGCACAGTGCAGGGGTGGACGACTACCGCATCGTGAACCGCGTCAACTGGGACGAGCGCGTCCCGGTGCACGTGGCGTCGGAGTTCTACGCAGTTGACCAACTGGCCGCCGACCCGACAGCGCTGACGTCGGTGGTGCGCTTCGACGTGCCGCGGCTCGGCGATATCAACGGCCAACGCGGCGTGCACCTGCAATGCCACATCGGTACGGACACGGTCTCGCTCGCGCGGCTCGGCGCGCGGATGACCGGGCTCGATTTCTCCGGGGAGGCGATCACCGCTGCGCGCCGGCTGGCCGCGCAGGCCGGGGTCGACGCCGACTTCGTCGAGGCGGACGTATACGCGGCCGTGGACGTGCTGGGTGCCGCACGGTTCGACCTCGCCTACACGGGCATCGGCGCGCTGTGTTGGTTGCCGGAGATCCGCCGCTGGGCGGCCGTGGTCGCCGCGCTGCTCGCGCCGGGTGGGCGGCTGTTCCTGCGCGAGGGGCATCCGGTGTTGTGGACGATCGACGAGCGGCCCACCGACCGCCTCGTCATCGGCTACCCGTACTTCGAGACGCGCGAGCCGATCGTGTTCGAGGACCCGACGACCTACGTCGAGGGCGACGCCCGCCTCGAGCACGCCGTCACGCACAGCTGGAACCACGGGATGGGCGAGAT
>DATFRC010000093.1:0-3821 GCA_035263725.1 Jatrophihabitantaceae bacterium
GCTGAATGTGCCGAGCCTGCAGCTTCCCGCCGACACGCCTGACGCCGTCGTCGGCTTTGTCATCGGCGAACACGCGATCGGCTCCGCGTCGCTCACCGCGACTGCGCGCCAGTAAATCAATCGTTGACGACAGCGAGCAGGTAGCCGTCGTAGCCCTTGGCGCCGACCGTCTGGATCGCGGTCGCGGACACCCGGGGCTCGGCGCGCACTGCCGCGACGAGGCGGCGGGTGCCCTGTACCGTGGCGTCGCCACTCGTCGCGTCGACGACCGCGCCGTCGCGCACGACGTTGTCGACGACGATCACCGTGCCGGGACGGGATAGCCGCAGGGCCTGCGCGAAGTAGCCGGCGTTGTTGGGTTTGTCCGCGTCGATGAACACGAGGTCGAACGGGCCGGCCAGCTCGGGCAGTGTCTCGAGCGCCGGCCCGACGCGAATGTCGACACGATCGGCCAGGCCCGCATTGCGGATGTTGCCGGTTGCGACCTCGGCGTGATGCGGGTCGACCTCGAGAGTGATCAGCGCACCGTCCGGCGGCAGCGCTCGGGCCAGCCATATCGTGCTGTACCCACCGAGCGTCCCGACCTCGAGGATGCGCCGCGCCCGGATCGCCCGGGCGAGCAGGTGCAGCTGCTTGCCCTGCGCTGCGGTGACCTGGATCGCCGGCAACCCGCCGGCCTCGCTCGCCTTCAGTGCGGCCGAGAGAGCGGCGTCGTCCGGTGTCAGCGCGCCGTCAAAGTAGTGGTCGACTGCGGTCCACAAGTCATCGGTCATGCACTGACCCTAGGGTTCGCCTTCGGGGTAGCTGCGCGGGCACCCTGCTCGGTAGCCGCGGGTGCAACGGCCATCTGCGCAGGTGACGGCTGGCTACCGTTGAGTACATGCCAAGACGCCGTGCCGCCGTCCTCGGTGGCAACCGCATCCCGTTCGCGCGGGCCGACGGCCCGTACGCACATGCCTCCAACCAGGACATGCTGACCGCTGCCCTCGACGGTCTGGTCGCCCGATTCGCGCTCCAGGACGAGCGTCTCGGCGAGGTCGCAGCGGGCGCCGTGATCAAACACAGCCGCGACTTCAACCTGACGCGCGAGGCGGTGCTCGGCTCCTGGCTGGCCGCCTCGACGCCCGCCTACGATGTGCAGCAGGCCTGTGGAACCGGGCTGGAGGCGACGCTGCTCGTCGCGAACAAGATTGCCCTGGGCCAGATCGACGTGGGCGTCGCCGGTGGTGTCGACAGCGCCTCGGATGCGCCCGTCGCGGTGAACGACGACCTACGCCAGATCCTGCTCGACCTCAATCGATCGCGATCGGTCGGCGGAGTGGTACGCGCGATGAGCAGACTGCGGCCCGGCCAGCTCAAGCCGTCCATCCCGCGCAACGCCGAGCCCCGCACCGGCCTGTCGATGGGCGAGCACGCCGCGATCACCGCTCGGGAGTGGGGGATCGGGCGCATAGAGCAGGACGAACTCGCCGTCGCCAGCCACCACAATCTCGCCGCCGCTTACGAGCGCGGGTTCTTCTCCGATCTCGTCACACCGTTCTTGACGTTGACGCGGGACCAGAACCTGCGCCCGGACACGTCCACGGAGAAGCTCGCGGCACTTCGGCCGGTCTTCGGCGACACGATGACGGCCGGCAACTCGACACCGCTGTCGGACGGGGCGTCCACCGTGCTGCTGGCATCCGACGAGTGGGCCGCCGAGCGCAGCTTGCCGGTGCTGGCACACGTCGTCGACGGCGAGACCGCGGCTGTCGATTACGTGCACGGCGACCCGCGGGCGGACGGCCTGCTGATGGCCCCGGTCTACGCGGTGCCGCGGCTGCTCGAACGCAACAAGCTCACCCTCGCCGACTTCGACTTCTACGAGATCCATGAGGCGTTCGCCTCCACCGTGCTGGCCACGCTGGCCGCCTGGGAGGACGCCGAGTTCTGCCGGTCCCGGTTGGGCCGCGCCGAGCCACTCGGTTCGCTGGACCGGTCTCGGTTGAACGTCGCCGGCTCGTCGCTAGCCGCCGGCCACCCCTTCGCCGCGACAGGTGGGCGCATCGTCGCGACCCTCGCCAAGCTGCTTGCCGAGAAGGGATCGGGGCGGGGCCTCATCTCGATCTGCGCGGCCGGCGGGCAGGGCGTGGTGGCGATCCTGGAGGCAGCGTGACCGATAGGTACATCTCGTTGGTGAACTCCCAGCCTGGCCGCGCAGTCGCATCCCGGTTGGGCCTGCCCCGACCGGCGGTGCTGCGCCGCTATGAGCCGGGCGCGCCGCTACTGCCCGGACCGACCCTGCTCTCCGATGCCGCCCTGGCCGACGTCCTCAAAGGCATGGCCGTGGACGTCCGCGACGCCGACGACGCTGACACCCGATGGGCAGCCCTGCTGTACGACGCGACCGCGGTGGCGTCGATCGGTGAGCTGGCGACGCTGCGCGAATTCCTGCACGCGCCGCTGCGCCGGCTGAGCGCCTCCGGCCGGATAGTCGTCCTCGCACGTCCGCCGGCCGGCGTCGACCCGGTCGTTGACGCCGCCCGGCAGGCGCTCGAGGGCATCGTCCGCTCGCTGGCGAAGGAGCTGCGCGCCGGCGCGACCGCCAACCTCATCCAGGTCGAGGGCGACGCATCCCCGGAGTCGGTGCTCCGATTCGTGCTGTCCGGCCGTTCCGCCTACGTAGACGGGCAGGTGATCCGCGTCGGCCCGGGGGCCGCTCCGGAGGATCCGGGCAAGCCGCTTTCGGGCAAGGTCGCCCTCGTGACCGGTGCGGCCCGTGGTATCGGTGCGGCCATCGCCGAGGTGCTCGCCCGCGACGGAGCTCGGGTCGTTGCGGCCGACCTGCCGGCCGCGGGCGAGCGCCTGGTGAGCGTGGCCAACCGCATCGGCGCCGCGACGCTGCAACTCGACATCGCAAAAGCCGACGCGCCGGCCACCCTGCTCGGACATCTGGGAGAGCGGTACGGGGGCGTCGACATCCTGATCCACAACGCCGGCATCACGCGGGACAGGCTGCTCGCCAACATGCGGCCCGAACAGTGGGACGCCGTGCTGGCCGTCAACCTCGAGTCGCAGCTGCGCATCAACGCCGCGCTGCTCGGCAGCACGGTGCTGCACGACGGCGCGCGGGTCGTGTGCCTCGCGTCCACCAGCGGCATTGCGGGAAACCGAGGTCAGACGAACTACGCCGCCAGCAAGGCCGGGGTGATCGGGATGGTGCGCGCGTATGCACCGGCGTTCGCGAAACGCGCCGGCACGATCAACGCGATCGCGCCCGGCTTCATCGACACCGATATGACGCAGGCGATGCCGCTGGCGGCCCGCGAGGTGGCCCGGCGGCTGAACAGCCTGCAGCAGGCCGGCCTCCCGGTCGACGTCGCCGAGACGGCAGCCTGGTTGGCCTCTCCGGGCGCGGGCGGCGTCAACGGGCAGGTGATCCGGGTGTGCGGGCAAAGCCTCGTCGGGGCCTGACTGTCGGATTCCGCAAGAATTTCTCGTCCCAGACAAGGAATTCTTGCGCAATCGAGGTGGCTCGACCAGGCTCGGCGTGTCATGCATGGGTCTACAAGGAGGAGCCAGATGCGAATATCGCGCGCCACCCTGGCGCTGCTCGCTACGGTGGCGGTCGTCTCAGGAGCTGCCGTTGCTGTCGCCCAGCCGGGCGGCGACACGCTCGTGACGGTCGGCAGTCCTACCACCCCGTTCTCGCAGAACAAGCAGAACGAGCCCGCCATCGCAATCGACCCGAGCAACCCGAACGTGATGGTCGCTGGCTCGAACGACAACATCGACATGGAGGCGTGTGCCGCAGGCGATCCGTCCACCTGTCCGTTCACGGC
>DATFRC010000094.1:0-10202 GCA_035263725.1 Jatrophihabitantaceae bacterium
TCGCGATGCAGCGCACCGCATACGACGCCGACGGCCAGGTGATCGAGTTCGGCGACCACGTGTACCGCGCCGACGGCTACGCCATCGAAGTAACCGTCTTTGATCGCTAGGCCGGGAACGGGACCCACGGATCCGACCACCGCGCGATGAGCGCTCGCGCGAAGAGCCCGGCCGCCGCGATGCGGCCGCGCCGAAGGCGCGAGCGGAGCCGCGGTTGTGCCCGAGCGAAGCGAGTGGGGCAAACGCGGATTCGCGCAGGCGGGATAAGTCAGTGCACCTGGCGTTCTTGGCCGGCCCAGTACGGTTCACGCAGCTTGAACTTCTGCAGCTTGCCCGTTGCGGTACGCGGCAGCGAGTCGACGAACTCGACGCGCTTCGGGCACTTGAAGCCGGCCAGCGAGCCATGGCAGTGCGTGATGATCTCCTCGGCGGTGACGCCGTTCGCGACGACCAGTGCGGTCACGAGCTCGCCCCACTTCTGGTCCGGAATGCCGATGACTGCGACCTCCCGGACCGCCGGGTGCGACGTGATCACGTCCTCCACCTCGATCGACGAGACGTTCTCGCCGCCGGAGATGATCACGTCTTTCTTGCGGTCGGAGATGCTCAGATAACCGTCGTCGAGGTATCCGCCGTCGCCCGTGTGGAACCAGCCGCCCGCCATGACTGCCGCGGTGGCGTCGGGCTGCTGCCAGTAGCCCGCCAGGTTGTGGTTGGACTGTGCGAGCACCTCGCCGTCGATGTCCACATCGAGCCGCACTCCGAGCGCCGGAGCGCCGGCACGCACCAGCCGGCGCGCGCGCTCCGCCGGAGGCAGGGCGTCCCATTCCGCACGCTGCCGATTGATTGTGAGCAGCGGGGCGGTCTCGGTGAGCCCGTAGATCTGGATGAACTCCCACCCCAGGTCCGTGAGCACCCGTTCGATGGTGCGTGTAGGCGGTGGCGCGCCGGCGACGATGATCCGTACCCGGTCGCGTCCGGGGATCGGGCCGCCCCACGAGGCCGCGCCGTCGAGGGCGGCGTTCACCACCGCCGGCGCCGCGCACATCATCGTCACGCCGTGTCGCTCGACACGGCGCAGGATCTCGGTTCCTTCGACCTGGCGAAGCACGACGTGGGTGCCGCCGACGCCTGTGACGCCGTAGGGCATGCCCCACCCGTTGCAGTGGAACATCGGCAGCGTGTGCAGCAGCACGTCGCGGTCGCTGATCGACGTGTGCAACCCGAACACCGTCGCGTTCAGCCACACGTTGCGATGCGTCAGTTGCACGCCCTTGGGCCGGGCCGTCGTGCCGGAGGTGTAGTTGATCGTCGCAGTCGCGTTCTCATCCGGCTCCGCCCATTCGAGCGGCTCGGCGTCGCGCGCGAACAGCGCGTCGTCGTCGCCCAGCATGAACTTGTGCTCGACGTCGACGATATCCAGCACATCTTTGAGCGCCGGGTCGACGTAGAGGACGGAGGCGCCGCTGTGCTCGACGATGTAGCGCACCTCGCCCGCGGAGAGCCGGAAGTTGATCGGCACCAGGATGCGACCCCATCCCGAGACGCCGAAGAACGACGTGAACAGCCGGGCCGAATTGTGCGAGATGATCGCCACCCGTCCGCCGACCGGAACGCCCAGCGCGTCGAGACGGGCCGCCTGGGCGCGGGCCAGCGTGGCGAGCTCTCGGTAGGTCAGCTCCCCGAGGCTCTCCGCAGGCTGGTCGGGCTCATCGACAATGGCGAGCCGGTCCGGGTACACGTCCTCGGCGCGGTCGAGGAAGTCGCGGACGGTCAGCGGAAAGAACACGGCGCACCTCCTGGGGTCCTGATGCGACGTTGCCACAACTACGTGGGCGTGGCGACACTGACGGTATGCAGTACGTCCGCGTAAACCGCAGCGGTGACTTTGTCACGATTACCATGGACAACCCGGCGAAACGGAACGCCTTATCCGCGCAGCTCATGGGCGAGCTGATCGACGCGTTCACCGAGGCCGGGCGGAGCGACGCACTGGGCGTCGTACTTGCCGCCAACGGGCCGGTGTTCTCCGCCGGGCATGACTTCGCCGACGTCGTGGACCATGATCATGCTTCGGTGCGCGAGCTGCTGGTGACGTGCACCCGGCTTATGACGCTCCTCCAGGAGATCCGGCAGCCCGTCGTCGCGAGAGTGCACGCGCTGGCCACTGCGGCGGGCTGCCAGCTGGTCGCCAGTGCCGACCTCGCAGTGGCAGCAGAGTCCGCGCGGTTTGCACTGCCCGGCGGCAAGGGCGGATGGTTCTGCCACACGCCGTCGGTGGCCGTCGCCCGCGCCATCGGGCGGAAGCGGGCCATGGAGATGGCACTCTCGGGCGATCCTGTCGACGCGACCACCGCGGCCGACTGGGGGCTCGTCAACCGGGTCGTGCCCGACGCGCAGCTCGACAGCGCCGTATCGGATCTGATCGAACGGGTCACCCGAGGCAGCGCGGAGAGCAAGGCGCTCGGCAAGCAGGCGTTCTATGCGCAGGTGGATCTCGACCAGCCCAAGGCGTACGCGTACGCCATTGAGGTCATGGCCGCGGCGAGCCAGCTGCCGGATGCCGCCGAGGGAATGCACGCGTTCCTGGAGAAACGCAAGCCCGAATGGCGATCGGCCAGGCCCTAGTCGTCCGGCGCGTCGTGGGCGGCGATCGCCGCATCGAGACGTGCCGTTGCTCCGTCCAGCCAGCGCTGGCAGATGTCAGCGAGTTCCTCGCCGCGCTGCCACAGGGCGAGCGACTCCTCGAGCGTCTGCCCGCCGGTCTCGAGCTTGCGCACGATCTCGGCGAGCTCGGCACGCGCCGCCTCGTAGCCAATCTCAGTCATCAAGATCAGAGCTTATGCGCGTCGAACTCACCGCGCGCCACCCGGATCCGCAGCGTGCCGATCGCCTCGTCCGGATCGCGCACCACGAGGCTGTCCGGGCGCTGCACCACGGCGTAGCCCCGGTCGAGCGTCGACTGCGGCGACAACGCTCGCACCCGGGCTCGCACGTGAGTCAGATCCGCGGCGGCCGCTTCGAGCGCCGCGCGGGCACGACGCCGGCCGCTGTCGCGCAGCGTCGCAACATCGGCCGCTTCGCGATCAAGCCGGACGTGCACGGCGTCGCGCATCCGCGCCGGCAGGCCGGCCAGCAGGAGGGACTCGCCGTGCAGCCGCTTGTGGATGCTCTGCCGGGCGCGCTCGCGCAGGTCGGCCACCCGGGCCCGCTCATCGGCCACATCCGGAACGATGCGCCGCGCCGCGTCGGTCGGCGTGGAGGCAGCGAGGTCGGCCACGAGATCGAGCAGGGGCGCGTCGGTCTCGTGCCCGATCGCGCTCACCACCGGGGTGCGCGCCGCGGCCACCGCCCGGATGAGCGACTCGTTCGAGAACGGCAGCAGGTCCTCAATACTGCCCCCACCGCGGGCGATGACGATCACGTCGATGGCGTCGTCGGCGTCGAGCCGTTCGAGTGCCGCCACCACCTCGTTGGCTGCGGACGGTCCCTGCGTCGCGACGTTCTCTACCTGAAAGGCCACACCGGCGAACCGGCGGCGGGCGTTCTCGACGATGTCCCGCTCCGCGGCACTGGCCCGACCGGTGATCAGCCCGATGCGCCGTGGCAGGAACGGCAGCGCGCGCTTGCGGTCCGGTGCGAACAAACCTTCCGCCGCCAGTAGCCGCTTAAGCTGCTCGAGTCGGGCGAGCAGCTCGCCGAGGCCGACCTGGCGGATGTCCGTCGCACGCAGGCTGAGCGTGCCGCGTTCCAGATAGAAGTCGGGACGGGCGCGCAGCACGACGCGTGAGCCCTCCCCGATGTCGTCGCCGAGGACGGTGCGCGCACACGTCACGTTCAGCGAGATGTTGGCGTCCGTGTCCCGCAGCACGAGAAACTGTGTCGCCATACCGGGGCGTCTCGTCAGCTGGGCGATCTGGCCTTCGATCCACACCTCACCCAGCCGGTTGATCCACTCCGCGACCTTCTGCGCCACCACGCGCACCGGTACCGGCCGCTCGGGCGAGGACTCCAGCCGGGCCATCGACTAATGCCGCCTGCGCGGCGCGCGATCCGGACCGCTCGCTGCGCTCGGGCCCGCCTCGCGCGCCGCTCCTCGCTGACGCTCGGGCCGCGCCGCGGCGGCGGGGCTCTTCGCGCGAGCGCTCATCGCTCGGTGGTTCCGTTCTTTGTGGTCGCCTTCGTGGTGGCGGCGCTCATCGTTTATTCGTCGGCGTTGTCGAACGGGGACGGCTCCGGCGGCGTCGGCGAAGGCGGCTCCTCCGCGCGATGCCCAACGGGTTCCACCTCCCCGGCGCCCGATGGAACGGAGTCAACCGTTGGCACGGAGTCAGCCGATGGCACGGAGTCAGCCAATGGCACCGGGTCAGCCGATGGCACCGGGTCAGCCGATGGCACGGACTCAGCCGATGGCACCGAGTCGGCGGCGGGCTCCGTCGCGGCCACCTCCTCGTCGAAGGTGGCCCAGGATGGTGGCTCATCGGGCGGTTCGTGCAATCGACTGAGCATCTCGTCGCCGCGAAGCGCCCACTCGGCGTATCGCTGTTGTGCACGCACCGAGAACTGCAACGCTGTGCTGACCGCGAGCACGGGCAGTTCCAATACCCGGTCGGGCAACGTGCGTGCCTGCTCGACGGTGATAGCAGCCAAGCCGAGCGCCGCGCGCACCGGAGTCGGGAGAGGCGCCATCCCCCGAGCATGCACCATGGGGCGTCGGCAATGCGCGGTACCCGTCGCTTTCCTTGCGCCGACATCGCGTCCGTACCATCAACGGCATGACCTCGACCGGCGGCTCCGCGCAGGCGTCCGACCCGGCGCCGGCGCAGCGTCGGCCGGGACGCGTGCTGCTTGCCAAGCCGCGTGGGTACTGCGCCGGCGTCGACCGCGCCGTGCTGACAGTCGAGAAGGCGCTGGACCTCTACGGCGCACCCGTATACGTCCGTAAGCAGATCGTGCACAACCTGCACGTGGTCCGTTCGCTCGAGAAACGCGGTGCGATCTTCGTCGAGGAGACGGACGAGGTGCCCCCGGGATCGATCATCGTGTTTTCCGCGCACGGGGTCGCCCCTGAAGTGCACGACGAAGCAGCACGGCGGCACCTCAAGGCGATTGACGCCACGTGTCCGCTCGTGACCAAAGTGCACAACGAGGCGAAGCGGTTCGCGACGAGCGGCTACGACATCCTGCTGATCGGCCACGAGGGCCACGAGGAGGTCATCGGCACCACCGGCGAGGCGCCGGAGCGCACTCACCTGGTCGACGGTCCCGGCGACGTGGCCAACGCGCAGGTGCGCGATCCGGCCAAGGTGGTGTGGCTGTCGCAGACCACACTGTCCGTCGACGAGACGATGCAGACGGTCGATGCACTGCGTGAGCGGTTCCCACTGCTGGAGTCACCGCCGAGCGACGACATCTGCTACGCGACCCAGAACCGGCAGGCCGCGGTGAAGGTGATTGCCCCGCAGGTCGAGCTGTTCCTGGTGGTCGGCTCGGCGAACTCATCGAACTCGGTGCGCATGGTCGAGGTGGCCCTGGCGGCCGGAGCCGCGCAGGCGCGTCTGGTGGAGAACGTCGAGGCCCTCGACGCGTCGTGGCTTTCCGATGTGTCCACTGTGGGCCTGTCGAGCGGGGCCTCCGTGCCCGAGGTGCTGGTGCGTGACGTCGCGGAGTGGCTCGCCGAGCGCGGCTACAGCGACTTGGAGGAGGTCACGCACACGGACGAACGCCTGGCGTTCGCATTGCCGCAGGAGCTGCGACGGGATCTGCGCGCAGCGCGATGAGCGGCTACGCGAACCGGCGGCTGTCTATCGGCCGCTGATGAGGCGGATGCCGGCGATGATCAATACCGCTGCGGTGGCCCCAGCGATGGCGGGGAATCCGTACACCAGCCAGTTGGCGGCGGCGTCCAACAGCACCTTGCGGTCGTGCAGCCCGCTGGAGCGCGTGTAGAGCAGCAAAGCGGATGCTGCGACGTACACCAGTGGCGGAGCGACCACCACCGGGAACATGGCACTGCGCCGCACGATCAAGATCGCCACGACGGCGCCCACCACGACGCTGATATTGAAGCCGCCCTTGACCTGAGAGTGGTTTATGAGGTCGATCGCCGCGCCTACCGCGGCTATCGCGATCAGGACGAGTACGGCAACCAGCCCGGAAACGCCTCGTTCCGGGACCTGCGCTGCCGTCGCATTCGTGGCTGCGTAGGACGCGGAAACGGTGTGCGTCGGTGCGTCCCAGCCGTCGTCGCTGCGTCCGTACGACGGGACCTGCGGCTGGACACTGGTCGGCTGATAGCGTGGCGGCGCTCCGGCGCCGTGGTCGTCCGCAGCCGACGGCCCGCTGTACCGGGCGCCCGGTGAGGCGGGTACCTGGGCCAAATCGCGCTCCTTTGCGGCGTGGGTCAGCGGTCGCGGCAGGGGGGCAGCAGACCACCGGTCCCGTTTCGGGCGGGCGGACTGTCCAACACGGTACCTGCCGTTCCCATGCACCAGAGTCGGAAGCGCCAGGTGCGCAGGGGAAAACCGGGCATTTGCAAGGGGTCAGGCCCCCGGCGCGCCCGGCAACTCGGCCTGCCCCATCGGGACCCGCTGCTTGGCGAGCGACACGACACGCTGGTCGGTGAGCTCGGGCGCCTGCGTCGATCGGGCGGTATCGGTGACCTGCTTCGGGGTCTCCAGCGCGTCGGCCGGATCGACGACCTTGAGGTCGGTCATCCGTCGCGCGGTGACCAGTACCCGGCTCTCAAGAGACGAGACAGTCTGGTTGTACGAGCCGACCGCGCTCGACAGCGACCGGCCGAGCTTGTCCATGTGCCCGCCCAAGGTGGACAGCCGCTGATACAGCTCGCGGCCCAGCTGATGCACCTGCGCCGCGTTGGTGGCCAGCGCCTCCTGCCGCCACGTGTATGCAACCGTGCGCAGCAGCGCGATCAGCGTGGACGGCGTTGCCAGCACGACGTTGCGGCTGAACGCGTACTCCTGCAGGGACGGATCCTCGCGGAGCGCCGCGTCGAGGAACGCGTCGGCGGGGACGAAGCACACCACGAACTCGGGTGCGGGAGTGAACCGCTCCCAATACGCCTTGGCGCCGAGCGCCTCGACATGGTCGCGCAGGTGCCGGGCATGCGCCTTGAGCCGTGCCGCCCGGGTCGGCTCGTCACGGGCCTCCATCGCCTCGAGGTAGCCGCTGAACGCGACCTTCGAGTCCACGACCACGTTCTTGCCGCCCACCAATCGCACCACGAGGTCGGGGCGCACCCTGCCGTCGTCGGTGGTAGCGGTCGCCTGGGTGACGTAGTCGACGTGCTCGGTGAGCCCGGCCGCCTCCACGGCACGTTCGAGCTGCAGCTCGCCCCACCGGCCGCGCACCTGCGGCGCTCGCAGTGCGGTGACCAGCTGTGCCGTCTCGGTGCGCAGCTGCTCGGAGGTCTGACGCATGGTGCCGATCTGCTCGAGCAGCGCGGAGTACGAGCCGGCTCGGTCGCGCTCGACGGTGCGCAGCTGCTGTTGTACCTGGTCGAGCGACTCGCGAAGCGGCGCGACCATGCCCTCGATCGCCTGCTGGCGCTGGGCGAGATCGCCGGCGGCGGCCGTGCGGGCAGTGCCCAACCGGGCCTCGGCGAGGGCGACGAATGCTTCGTTGTTGCGGCGCAGTGCGTCGCCGGCAAGCGAGCCGAACGCCTCGCGCAGCCGCCGCTCGCCGTCGCGTTCGGCCGCGCGGGTGGCGTCGAGCTCAGCGGTCAGCCGGGCGAGCGCCGCGGCCGCGCGCGACCGGGAGAAGAGCCAGCCGATCGCGAGGCCGGCCAACAGGCCCAGGAGCAGGAGCAGCACGTCCATGCCGTCGATGCTGACAGCGGTCGCCGACAATTTCTGCGAGCGACACGTCCGTAGACTCGCAGGGCGTGGCCCTCACCATCGGCATTGTCGGATTGCCCAATGTCGGTAAGTCGACGTTGTTCAATGCGCTGACCCGCAATCAGGTGCTGGCGGCCAACTACCCGTTCGCGACCATCGAGCCGAACGTCGGCGTCGTCGGCGTGCCCGACCCACGGTTAGCCGTCCTGGCCACGATGTTCAACTCGGCCAAGATCGTTCCCGCCACGGTGTCTTTCGTCGACATCGCCGGGCTCGTCAAGGGCGCGAGCGAAGGCGCCGGACTGGGCAACCAGTTCCTGGCGAACATCCGCGAGGCAGACGCGATCTGCCAGGTAATCCGCGTGTTCGAGGATCCGGATGTCGTCCACGTCGACGGCAAGGTCTCGCCCCGCGACGACATCGAGACGGTGAACACCGAGCTGATCCTCGCCGATCTCCAGACGATCGAACGGGCCTTGCCCCGGTTGCAGAAGGAGGCCCGCGTCCAGAAGGACAAGGCGCCCGTCGTCGAGGCGGTCGAGCAAGCTCGCGCGGTTCTCGAATCCGGGCGCACCGTGTTCGGGGCGGGGCTTGCTGCCGAGCCGCTGCGCGATCTGCACCTCATGACCGCCAAGCCGTTCCTCTATGTCTTCAACGTCGACCCGGACGAGATCACGAACCCCGCGCTGACGGATGAGTTGCGGGCGCTCGTCGCGCCGGCCGAAGCGATCTTCCTCGACGCCAAGACGGAGGCCGAGTTGATCGAGTTGCCTCCTGACGAGGCGCTGGAGCTGCTGCAATCCATGGGACAGCAGGAGTCTGGGCTTGACGTCCTGGCCCGGGTCGGCTTCGCGACGCTGGGCCTGTCGACGTTTCTCACCGCCGGGCCGAAGGAGGCGCGCGCCTGGACGATCAAGCGCGGGGCCACCGCGCCGCAAGCCGCCGGGGTGATCCACACTGACTTCGAGCGCGGGTTCATCAAGGCGGAGATCGTCTCCTACGACGACCTGGTCGATGCCGGCTCGATGGCCGAGGCGCGCGCTCGCGGCAAGGTGCGCATCGAGGGCAAGGACTACGTGATGGCCGACGGCGATGTCGTCGAGTTCCGGTTCAACGTCTAGCCTCGGCGGCCGACCACTCAGTCGCAAGGGACATCGACGTTGCGCAAACAAACCAACAGCGAGGCGTGGGAGGACTGGGCGACGGTCAACCCGCTCTGGTCCATCCTCACGGAGCCGACCCTGCGGGAGACCGGCTGGGACGTCGAGCACTTCTTCGAGACCGGCGAACAGGCTGTCGGGGCGTTGTTCGCTCAGGCCGCCGAACTTGGTCTGCCGCGGCAGCGGCGCCGCGCGCTGGATTTCGGTTGCGGCGTCGGGCGACTTACCCGAGCGATCGCAGCACGGGTGCCGGATACGGTCGGATTGGACATAGCGCCGACCATGATTGCGAAAGCCCGCGAGCTCAATGCGGGACTGAGCGCCGCGCGCTTCGAGGTGCACGCGAGCGAAGGCCTGGGCGAATACGCGGACGGAACCTTCGACGTCGTCGTGTCCCTCTTCGTGCTGCAGCACGTTCCGGACCTCGGTGCGATCGAGCAGTATCTGACGGAACTCGTCCGGGTTCTGGCCGAAGGAGGGCTCGCCGTCATCCAACTGCCTTACACCAAGCCGGAGGTCGCGTCCCCGAGGACGCTGCGGGCGCGGCTCGCTCTCCGCCAAAGGATCGCCCTCGGGCTGAGAAGATCAGGAGTCTCGGCCGGTTTCTTGTATCGCCAGCTCGGCTGGAAGCCGGACATGCCGATGGTCGCCGTGCACCAAGAGCGGGTGCGCGAGCTCGTCAGCGAATCGGGCGGCACCGTGCTGTGCACCATGGCGGACACCGATTTCGGCGGTGTCAGCAATGCCTACTACTACATCTCCCGGAGCACAGAGCTCAAGCTCCCCGGATCCTCGTCGTGATCTTGGAGTCTTGGTCGAATAACGACCACAAGTCTCAGCCCGCATAGGGCGCCGGCCCGCAGAGGAGGAGGAACGCCGTGGAGTACCGCATGCTTGGGATGACCGGCACTGTCGTGTCGACTCTTGCGCTCGGCACGATGACATTCGGCACCGAGACCGACGAGGCGGGCGCCCATGCCCAGCTCGACCGCTACGTCGAGGCCGGCGGCAACCTGGTCGACACCGCGGACGTATACAGCGCGGGCGTCAGCGAGCGGATCATCGGCCACTGGCTGGCCGCCCGCGCCGGTGCCCGCGACCAGATTGTCCTTGCCACGAAAGGACGGTTTGCCACTGGAGTGGGGCCGAATGACCTCGGGCTGTCCCGGCGGCACCTGAGCGCCGC
>DATFRC010000095.1:0-60324 GCA_035263725.1 Jatrophihabitantaceae bacterium
GTACGGGGCAGTATGCAACCGTCCAGGTCGCCGTGCAGTTGCAGCACCGGCGCCACGATCGGGTGCTGCTGAAGGGCACTCGCATAACGGCGCCCGTCCGCGCGAGGCAGCGAGCGGATCAGCCAGCGAAAGTACTCCAGCGCACAATGCGCGACTGGGTGAATACGCAGCGCTTCTGCGTATCGCTCTACGCCGAGGAGGTAGTCGGTACTCGCGCGCCAGGCCGGCCCCGTCCATGACCTGAAGAGGCTTTCGACGTAGGCCGAATCGCGGGTGAGCAGCGTCTCGGGTCGGCGCGGTAGTTGGAACGTGCGAAGCGCGTAGGCCCAGGCGCGTCCCTGGCCGCGCGGATCGGACACGATCGCCGACCGCAGCCGCAGCGGATGCGCCGCGCCGAGCACGACGAGCCTGCGCACAACCCGCGGATGCAGCGCCGCGACCGTCCAGGCCAGCAGGCCGCCGACGTTGTTGCCAACCAGCACCGCGTCGCGTTCACCCAGCGCCGGGACGAGCTGAGCGATGTCGGCGGCCAGGGTCGGCGCGTCGTAGCCGCGCGGGGGCTTGTCGCTCGCGCCGTAGCCCCGCAGATCGACCGCGACGGCGCGGAACCCGGTGTCGGCGAGATCGACAAGTTGCTGCTGCCATGTCCACCAGAACTGCGGGAAGCCATGAAGCATCAGCACCAGCGGCCCCGTACCGATCTCGGCGACGTGCATCGCGATGCCGTTCGCGCGCACCGTACGGTGCGTCCACGGTCCCTCGAGGAGGACCGACGAGTCGTCCATCGGCGATTATCCGATGTTCTTGAGGACAGCCAGCGTCTCCTTGCTGCTGGCGATTGTGCGCTCGGGGGCCTTCACCCGCTTGACCTTGCGGCGGCCCACCAGGATCAGCACGGCGACGATCACGAGCAGGAACCCGAACACGATCAGGTACGCCGCCCAGCGCCAGATGCCGGCGGCAACCAGACCCTCGGCGAGTGCGATCAGCCCGAACGTCAGCGAGAACACGAACAGCACCGCAGCGCCGCCGAACGATCCCGCACCTACGCCGGCGTTCTTGAACGACGACCGCAGCTCGAGCTTGGCGAGCTCGATCTCACCGTGCAGCACAGCTGAGAATTGCGTTGACGCTTCTTGGACGAGCTCGCCGATCGACGGCTCGGTTCCGTCCGAGGTCATGCTGGCCACGATGTGCGCTCCTTCCCTCTCTGTGCCGATCATTCCAGCCGAGTCGGCTCCTCCGCATCAGGCGGATTCAGCGCTTCCGGCACGTCGAACATCCGCGCAACCGGCAGATCAGTGGAACTGTGCACCGTAATGGATAACGCGATACACACCGCAACCAGGTCGAACACCGGTTGTGACGCCGGTAGCCCGGCATTGAGGGCCAGCAGCCCGTACACGACGCTCGCGAACCCCTTCGGGCCGAACCAGGCTACGGCGGCCGTCTCGCGGCGGCTGAGACGGGCCCGGTACAGGCTCACCAGCAACGCCACCGGCCGGACGAATACGAGCGCGAGGATCGCCACCGCCCACGCGCCGATCGGCAGACGGTGCAACAGTTCCGGCGTGATCAGCGCCCCGAACACGAGCAGCGCGGCGAGCTTGAGCAGCTCTGCGATCAGATCGCCGAATGCCTCGAACGCGTGATGTGCCGACGGGGAGACCGTTGCCAACGTCGAGCCGGCGGCGAACGCGGCGAGGTAGCCGTTCGCGTGGGTGAGGTGGCAGGTCGCGTAGAGGATCACGGCGATGCTGAACGGTCCGAGTGGCGCAAGCTTCGCCTCGCTGCCGACCCCGGGCAGCCGCGTGATTTGGTGGGTGACGATGGGCAGCGCGATGCCCAGCGCGATGCCGCCGGCAAGTTCACCCACGACCGTCCAGATATGCGTCTGCCCGTGTGAGGCAGCGGCGATCAGGATGACGACCACTGGCAGGGCGAGGCCGTCGTTGAGTCCGGACTCGACGTTGAGCAGCCGGCGCAGCCGGACCGGGACGTCGGTGCGCCCGATGATCGCCGCGGCGAACACCGGGTCGGTCGGCGAGAGGATCGCCCCGACAAGGAAGCTTTCTGTCCAGGTCAGGGGCGTCAGTGCCCTGGTGAGCAGCGCGATGCCGATGAACGTCAGCGGCATGCCGAGGCCGAGCGCGCGGCCGGCGGTCGGTCCGATCGCCTTGAGTTCGGGCAGCGCGGCGCGCATCCCGTCGGTGTAGAGGACGCTGAACAGCGCCAAGTCGGCGAGCGTGCCGACCACGGGGTCGTGCGGCTTGATGTCGATCCAGCCGAGTCCGCCGTTGCCGGTGAGCGCGCCGGCCAGAAGAAACAGCAGCGCTGTCGAAAGCACGGTACGGGCCGCGAATCCCGAGATCAGCACGACGACAAGTAGCGTCACGCCGAAGACGAGAATGATCGACATTGCGCCTCTCCGGGCAGAGTGCGGCCTGCTCGCCGACCAGGCTTCCCGGCACGCCGCGGCCAGCCTAGCGGGAGCTACGCCGGCGGTGGCAGCGTAGGCGCAAGCGTTAGCGTGCAGCGGTGGCTGATCCGTTGGCGCCGTTGCTCGAGCTGCCCGGGGTTCATGACAGCGTCACGCGGGCGCGGAGCGCGGTGGACGCATTGCTGACGCACCGGGCGTTGCGGCGGCGATCGGCGGACGTGTCGGCCGAGTCGGCGCTGCGCGGCGCCTGGGCGTCGGCGTCGCTGTCAGGCGTGCAGGTAGCGCTGGCGGACGTGCGCAGCGGCGCCGCGCTGGGCTATCCGCTGTTGCAGGGAGCGATGCGCGCGCAGTCGGCGATCGGGCCGCTGGCCGACACATGGACGCGGGCTCCCCGCCAAGCACTGGCCCGGCTACACACCGTGGCGGCCGCCGACCTGCTCGAGGCCGATGCGCTCGGGCGTCCCGTGGGCGACACGCGCCGGCTGGACACGCTGGTCGACGTGTTGGTCGTGACGTCGGCGCCGGCCGTGGTCGTCGCCGCCGTAGTGCACGGCGAGCTGCTGGCGCTCGACATGTTTGCACCGGTGTCCGGCATCCTGGCGCGGGTGGCCGAGCGGCTGACGCTGGTCGAGCGGGGGCTCGATCCGAAGTCGCTGGTCGTCCTCGAAGTCGGGCACCGCGAACTGCGCGACGAGTACTACGCCGCGCTGCGCGCGTACGCCGACGGCGACGTGGCTCGCTGGCTGCGGCACTGCGCCGACGCCGTCGTAGTAGGTGTCCGTGAAGCAACCGCAATCTGCGAAGCAATCCTGCGGTGACCATTCGCCCAGCGCTCCCGCCTGGCGGCAAACGCAACCACTGGACGCAACCCCCAGGCGATGAGCGCTCGCGCGAAGAGTCCCGCCGCCGCGACGCGGCCTGCGCCGAAGGCGCGGAGCGGCGCTCGAGTCGGGCCCGAGCGAAGCGAGCGGTCCGGATCGAGCGCCGCCCAGGCGGCATACAGATAGAGGCGGCGCCGCGCAGCGCGACGCCGCCTTGAACACCGTTCGCCGGGTTACCAAGCGTGCACCTGTCAGCATGTCAGGCGCGGGCCGGTGGGCCGGTCCGCGTCGACTCACCTGTGGCGTGGTGGGGTCGCCGCGTGGGTGCCCGGTGGACCGTGCCGGGTGAGGACCGCTGGGGGCTGGACCGCCATGGACGTGCCTCGTCCGGTGTAGTCATTTGACGCCGGGATCGGCCGTGGCACAAGACCTGCAGGCCTTGTAATTCGGGGACTTAGTGCCCTGGACAGTCAGGCGGGCCCGCCGCGACGGCGCCGGCTCGCGTACCAGGCGAGGCTGGCAGCGGCGACTCCAGCACCGGCGAGGGTGAGCGTCGCAGACGGTTTCGGCGCACGCAGGCGTTCGTGCAGCGGCACGGCGTTGCTGAATTCGAGCACCGGCCAGCCCCTCTCGACGGCAGCCTTGCGCAGCGCCCGGTCGGGATTGACCACGACGGGGTGTCCGACCTCGTCGAGCATCGGCAAGTCGGTGATCGAGTCGGAGTACGCGTGACAGTCCGCGAGGGCATAGCCACGCTTTTCGGCGAATTCTCTGATGGCCTCTGCCTTGCCGACGCCATAGACATAGCGGGCGATGTCGCCGGTGTATTTGCCGTCCTTGACGACCATCTGGGTGGCGATCACCTCGTCGGCACCGACCATCGCACCGATCGGCTCGACGACCTCGGCGCCCGATGACGAGACGATCACCACTTCGCGGCCGTCTTCCTTGTGCCGTTCGATCAGTCCGACGGCCTCGTCGTACACGAGCGGGTCGATGATGTCGTGCAGCGTCTCGGCCACGACGTCGCGGACCTGCGCGACGTCCCAGCCGATGCACATGTCGGTGATGAAGCTGCGCATCCGGTTCATCTGGTCCTCGTCGGCGCCGGCGAGCGCGAATACGAACTGTGCGTAGGCGCTTCGCAGCACGGTGCGCCGGTTGATGAGCCCGCTCTGGTAGAAGGGCTTGCCGAACGCCAGCGTGCTCGACTTGGCGATGATCGTCTTGTCGAGATCGAAGAAGGCCGCGGACGTTGCCACGTTGTCCGAGGATAGGGCGTCGGGGATTTGTCAAGTCGGCTGTCCACAGACGGATCGCTCATCCACATATGCTCGTGGCCGGCTGTCCGGCCCCGCCGTCGTTCGGTTCTCTTGGGCACATGGACGCGACGTGGCCGGTGATCGGCGTGATCGGGGGTCGCGGCGGTGCCGGCGCCAGCACGTTCGCCGCCGTCCTCGCCGCGACGGCCGGGCTGGGCGGGCGCGCGATCCTTGTCGACCTCGACCCCGTAGCCGGGGGGCTGGACGTGTTGTTGGGCGTCGAGAGTGTGCCGGGCGCGCGCTGGTCCGGGCTGCGACTCGACGGCGGACGCCTTGACGCGACTGCGTTGCTCGACGGGCTGCCGGCATGGGGGCGGGTCGCGGTGCTGTCAGCTGATGTCGACCCCGGGCCTGCGGCCGTAGCACAGGTGTTGGACGTTGCAGCGCGGGCCGGCCCCGTGGTGGTCGACCTGAGTCGATGGAGTACGCCGTGGCGTGTTGCTGCGCTCGATCGATGTGCGTTGGTCGTCCTCGTGTGCGGCGCGGACGTGCGCTCCGTGACCGGCGCCCGTTCGGTGCGGCTTGGGTTGGGCGCGGCCGTGACCGGGTTGGTCGTCGTAAGCGCCGCCCGCACTGCCGCAGCACCACCTCGGGTGGCCCAGTTAGTCGATATGCCGCTGATCGGAGCCGTGCCGGCAATGTCGCGCGGTGCCGACTCCCCGCTCGCGGTCACGGCACTACCGCGCGCAATGTCGCGAGTGGCTTGCGGTGTTCTGGACGCGGTGCAGCCGTGACCGAGCTCGCCTTCGTCGACCGGGTACGGCAGCGGCTCGCGCTCGCCGCAGCGGAGCCGTGGGCGGTCGGCACCGCCGTGCGCGACGAACAAAGCCGCGCGTCGGTTATCGCCGACGACACCGCGCTGGCGGCGATGGAGCGCGACGTCACCGCCGAGGTAACCGGCGCCGGGCCCTTAGAGCCGTTGCTAGCGCTGCCGGGGGTCAGCGACGTCCTCGTGAACGGTCCTGAGGACGTGTGGCTAGATCGCGGGCGCGGCCTAGAACGCACCGCGGTGCGATTTTCCGGCGACGCCGCCGTACGCAGACTGGCCCAGCGCTTGGCCGCAGCAGCTGGACGCCGCCTGGACGACGCCTCACCCTGGGTCGACGCCGCGCTGCCCGACGGCACCCGGCTGCATGCCGTGCTTCCGCCGATCACTCCCTGGACGACTCTGTCGTTGCGCGTGCTGGCCCGCCGCCGCTTCGACCTGCGCGAGCTCATCGAGGCACGAGTGGCCGAGCTGCTACGCGCTACCGTCGCAGCGCGGCTCACGCTCGTGATCAGCGGTGGTACCGGCAGCGGCAAGACAACGCTGTTGGGCGCGTTGCTCGGGTGTATTCCGCCGTCGGAGCGGCTGCTCGTGATCGAGGATGCACCGGAGCTCGTCACATCACACCCCCACGTCGTACGACTCGTGACCCGGACGCCGAATGTCGAGGGCTCCGGTGCGGTCGGACTGCGCGAGCTGGTGCGCCAGGCGTTGCGCATGCGTCCGGACCGCCTCGTTGTCGGCGAGTTCCGGGGCGCCGAGATCGTTGAGCTGCTCGTTGCGCTCAACACCGGGCACGAGGGCGGCGCCGCGACACTGCATGCGAACGCGGCAGCTGATGTACCGGCCCGCCTGTACGCATTGGGCGCGCTCGGCGGGTTGTCGCAGGCGGCCGTCACCAGCCAGGTGGCGAGTGCGCTCGACGTCGTGCTGCATCTGCGCCGCACCCGCTCGGGCGATCGGCGGGTAGCCGAGATCGGTCTGCTCGACCGCGTCGGCGACGAGCTTGTCGTGGCGCCGGTGTGGTCGTGTGTGCGCGGCGCTGAACGGCGAGCCGGCGCGCTGATGGAGCGACTGGCTGATCGTGGCATTGACCCGGGTGGGTTGCTGTGCTGATCTTCGCCCTGGTAGCTACCGCGGCGGCGCTTGGCGCCTGGCCGGGCCGACGCCCCGCCGAGCGACGGCTGCGTGAGCTGACTGCCAGCTCTCGACTGGCCGGGTCTGCCGGCTCGCCCCGTCGCCGGTACTTGCGCGTTGCCGTCCCCTCACGTGGCTGGAACCTCGGCGCGGCAGTGGCTGCCGGGCTGCTCGCTGCGATGTGGCATGGCCCTGCCGTCGGCGTGGCCGCCGCGGCCGCGATGGCAGTGTGCCTTTCGGGCACCCTACGGGCTACCCGTCGCGCACAGGCCCGGGCACGCGACCGTGATCTCTCGGCTGCGCTGCGGGTGCTCCGCGCCGAATTGGACGTGGGTAGCTCTGGTCCGGTCGCGCTCAGGGCTGCCGCCACCGTCGCCGGCGGACAGCGGTCGGTGTTCGAGGCCTGCGCCGATGCCGTCGCCAAGGGCGACGACGTGGTGGCGGCCTCAGGTGGGGGTGGTGACGACATGGTCATGATCGCGCAGGCCTGGCAGCTGGCGACTGCGCTCGGGGTGCCGATCGCCGGCGTGCTGGCCCGCGTCGACGACGATGTACAGGCACGACGTGCGCAGCGCCGGGCGGTCGCAGCCGCGCTAGCCGGTCCCCGCTCATCAGGTGCGCTGCTGGGCGGGCTGCCGGTCCTGGGCGTCGTGCTCGGTATGGCAATGGGAGCGCGGCCGCTGCACATTCTCTTCGAGACGGCCGCCGGGAGGCTGCTCCTCTGCGCCGGTGTCCTCCTGGACGTCGCAGGCGTTGCATGGACGACTCGGCTGATCAGCTCGGCGGAGCGGTCATGAGCGTTGCGCTGTGTCTTCTCGGCGCCGCCATCTGGTTGTCGGGTCGGGGTGGCTCCGCAGTGCCGCAAGCTCGGACGCTGCCCAGGCGAGGGGTGAACTGGCGGCTGTCTCCAGCCACTCTGCGCTGGCTCGCGGCCGGCACGATTCTGGCAGCGAGTGTCGTGTTGTTCGGCCCGATCCGTGGCGGGGTGGGCGGGCTCGCGGTCGCACCGATCGTCGCGTGGCTGGTTGGTCTGGCCCAAGCTCGCGCCGTGGTGCGTGCCCCGCCGGACGCGGCACGCCGGGTACCGCTCGTGCTGGATTTGCTGGCAGCGGCGCTGCGCAGCGGCCAGCCCGTAGCGACGGCCGTTGCCGTGGTGGCACCGGTTGCCGGCGACGATCACCGTGAACGGCTGCGGTTGGTGGCCGGCTTGTTGCGCTTCGGTGCTGATCCCGCCGTGGCCTGGGGGTCGCTGTCCGACTCGGTGCTCGCCCCCGTCGCTGCCGCCGCGGTGCGCAGCGCTGAAAGTGGGCTGCGCCTCGCCCGGGGCTTCGAGCTGCTTGCCGCCGAGTTGCGAGACGAAGCCCGGGCAGCGGCGTTGGCACGGGCGCACCGCACCGGGGTGTGGGCGATGGCGCCGCTCGGACTTTGCTTCCTGCCCGCATTCGCTTGCCTCGGCGTCCTGCCGGTGATCGTCGGTATCGCTCACGGCGTGCTCAGCGGCCCCCCGTGAGCGCCGGCTGTTATGCCACCGTTACGGCGATGGCAGGAGGCTGGGTACATGCGGGTTCTGGTTGCCGAGGACGAGAAGGCGCTCGTCGAGATCCTCGTTGAAGGCTTGCGCGCAAGAGGGATTGCAGTCGACTCAGCCTTCGACGGTGGGCAGGCGCTGGAGCGGCTGGCGGTCAACCGCTATGACGTGCTTGTGCTCGACCGCGACCTTCCTGTGGTGCATGGCGATGACGTGTGCCGGGCGGTTGTCGCTAGCGACGCGCCGACCCGGGTGCTGATGCTCACCGCCGCGGGATCACTGGAGGACCGTGTCGGGGGTCTCGACCTAGGCGCCGACGACTACCTGGCCAAGCCATTCGCGTTCAGCGAGCTGGTGGCGCGCATTCGTGCGCTGGGGCGACGCACTCATCCCGCAGTAGCGCCCGTGATGATTCACGGCGACCTGACGTTCGACACGGCACGTCGAACCGTGAAGCGAGCCGGCCGCGAAATCCCGTTGTCCGGCAAGGAGTTCGGCGTACTCGAGGTGCTGCTGGGTGCGAAGGGCACGCTAGTCACCAGCGAAGACCTGCTCGAACGGGTGTGGGACGTGAACGCCGATCCGTTCACCAACGCGGTACGGGTCACCGTCATGCGACTGCGTCGCAAGCTCGGCGACCCGCCGATCATTGACACGGTGCCCGGTGCCGGGTACCGAATGCGCTGATGACGACGCTGCGGTGGCGCCTGACCGCGCTGTACGGCACGCTCTTCTTCGCCGCGGGCGTCGCGATGCTGACGATCGTGTACGTGGTGCTCTCGCGGCGGATTCCCCGAGTGCCGCGCATCCCGGTCGGGGGCGTTGCCGTCCGGCGCGAGGTCCGGCAGCTGCTGCTCGCCGAGCTAACCAACCAGCGCGACCGTGCCCTGCACGAGCTCCTCATCGGGTCACTCATCGCCTTGGCGATCGTCACGGTCGTGGCCGGTGTGCTCGGCTGGGCCGTGGCGGGGCGCGCATTGCGGCCGGTGCGCGACATCACGGCGACGGCCCAACGGCTGTCCACGCACAACCTGGACGAGCGGATCAACCTGGATGGTCCGCCGGATGAGCTGAAGGAGCTGGCCGATACGTTCGATGCGATGCTCGACCGGCTGTCGAGCGCATTCGATGCGCAACGGCAGTTCGTCGCGAACGCCTCGCACGAGCTGCGGACACCGCTCACCGTGCAGCGCGCCGCGATCGACGTGGCACTGGACGACCCGGAACCCACCGTCGACAAGCTGCGCAGTATGGCGGTGCGGTTGCGCGACGCCACCGACCGAAACGAGCACCTGATCGAGAGCCTCCTGACCCTTGCTCGCAGCCAGGCGGGCGTGGAGCGCTTCGACGAGGTCGACCTCGCAGACGTAGCCCGCGCCGCGCTGGCGGCCGCACCGGCGCGCGGGGTGACCGTCCAGCCACTGCTGCCCAATGCGCCGACACGCGGCGACCGGGCGTTGCTCGACCGGCTCGCCGCCAACCTCGTCGGCAATGCCCTGCGACATAACGTTCCGGGCGGCTGGGTGCGTGTCGAAACGGCCACCGACGGGCAGACAGCCATGCTGCGGGTCAGCAACTCGGGCCCACCGCTGCCGGCCGAGCTGGTCGAGCAGCTGTTCGTGCCGTTCCGGCGGTTCGATGCCGACCGCACCGGCCACGGGCTGGGTCTCTCGATCGTCGCAGCGGTCGTGACGGCTCACCACGGCAGGCGTTTCGCCCGCGCCCTGCCTGATGGCGGCCTGGAAGTCGCTGTCGTGTTGCCGCGCTAGCCGCAGGCCTGGCCCGGCGCGGGGCCCCGAAAGCGGGTCAGTGGCCGTGGAGCCGCCGCAGATCGCGGCGCAGTTGCCGCAGATCCTGGCGCAGGTTGCTCAGGTTCGGCGGCGGGTCGCCAATGGCCCGAGCGGTGCGAGTGTCAGCGATGCGCTGGCCGGCGACGCCAACCGTGTTGCCGACCTTGATGCTGGACACGGCCTCTTTCTTCAGGTCCGCGCCGCGCACCTTCGTGTCGCTGTTGAGCGTCCACGTCCACGTCGTACCGTCGGAACTGCGCACTGTCATGCTTGACTCCGAGACGGCGGTGACCGTTCCGCGCTGGACGTCGACGGTGATGATCGTGCCGTCCTTGTCCTTCACGACGCGTTCGCCGTGCAGCAGCTCACGGTGCCCGGTGGGCGTGCCCGGCGCGGGCGTCGACAGAGCTGCGGCATAGACGTTGTCGGACGACGGCGGGCCCGCGGATGTGTCGCCAGAGGTCGCATAAGACGCGATGGAGAACGCGATCACGCCGCCCGCGATCGCCGCTGCGCTCGCGATGGCCAGCGTTCGCTTCATGCTCGCACTCCTTCTGTTCTGGTCATACCAGCAGCATCGCGCGGCACCGCTAACAACCGCGTAACGAGTCGAAGGCCAGGTCGGCGGGATCCGCCGTACGCGCTGACCCCAGCTGCCCAGCGCGGTGTACTGCGGGGAGGCCGGTTTGTCAAGCTGGTCGTCCACAACGGCACGCATCGTCCACAGATCGCATCAGGCGGCAGCACGCGGCGCGCTGACTCGCTTGGCTTGCTTACATGACTCTGATCAAACGAATCACCCGGCGGGTGAAGACAATCCGCGGCGCGCTCGATCGCGGTATGACGACAGCCGAGTATGCGGTCGGCACCGTTGCCGCTGTCGCTTTCGCAGCGGTGCTGTACAAGGTCGTGCGCAGCGGCACGGTGCAAACGGCGCTGAGCTCGATCATCCAGTCGGCGCTGCATGCGATCTAGTAGCGGCGGGCAGCCGCGTCCCGAGCGCCTGCTCAGGCAGCTACGAGACAGGCGCTCACGGCAGATCTCGGGCACCGGTCGCTTGCGGCCTCGGCGCGGCGGCAGAGGCCGCACGTGCCGTGAGGCGGGAATGGTCACCGCCGAATTGGCAGCCGCTCTACCTGTGCTGATGATCTTGCTTGGGGTCGCGCTGTCAGCGGTGTCCGTAGCGGGGCAGCGCGTTCGTGCGGCGGACGCGGCGCGCGAGGCCGCTCGCGCCGCGGCGCGCGGTGATGCCGGAACCGGGTCGAGGCTCGCCGTGAGAGTTGCACCGGGCGCCGCAGTCAGCATCAGCCGCTCCGGCGATCAGGTCGTCGCCCGAGTGCGGATCACGGTACATCCGATGGGTGGCTGGCTGCCGGCGCTGCAGGTCGTGGAACAGGCCGTGGCCGCGACCGAACCGGACAAGCCCGGCGGGGTACCGCAGTGACTCCCGGTGATCGCGTAGACCGAGGCTCGGCGAGTGTGTGGGTGCTCGCCTGCTCCGCGTTGGTCCTACTGATCGGCGTCGCCACCTCCCTGCGCACGGCAGCCGTCCTGGCCCGGCATCGTGCGGAGTCGGCTGCCGACTTCGCTGCCCTCGCTGCGGCCGGGCGGATCGGCCTCGGTAATGACAGCTGTGTGGCAGCCGCTGCTCTGGCGGCGGCGAACGGCGCCGCGCTGGTGCGCTGCCGGGCGCAGCTCGGATCTGACGGCCGCACCGGCACGGTTGACGTCGCGGTCAGCCTCCCGGTGCGACTTCCGGTGCTCGGAACCGAGCGGGTGATCGCGACGGCGCGAGCCGGGCGGCTGGGCACACAGCGCGTCGGCTCTACCGGGCGAGCCGGGCAATTCGCGACCGCAGCTTGTCATGGCACGAAGTCGCTGGCCGCAAGCGCGTGCGCCGCCGTACGAACGAGGCGAAGGCGTCACAGCTCACGCTCGGTGACCTGCGGCGACGACTGGTTCACAGGGAAGGTTAGACTCGCCCGGATCATGTCCCGCCGCGTCGGTTACCGACGCAGGCGCTGCGCGACACCAACGCCTTGAGCACGCACAGCATTGTTAAGGAGTTCTGCATGGCGCTCGCCAATCACTCCGTGGTCGCCGCCGCGGCGATCTCCGGCGGTGAGCACGGCCTGGTTGCCGTGGTTCTCGTCGTCGCCCTTGCCGCCCTCGGGTTCGCCTACTGGCTGGTTCAGAATGTGCTCACGGCTGATCAGGGCACCCCGAAGATGCAGGAGATAGCGCGAGCCGTGCAAGAGGGCGCCCGCGCGTACCTGAATCGCCAATTCCGCACGCTTGCCGTCTTCGCCGCGGTGGTGTTTCTGCTGCTACTCGCGCTACCGGTCAACGACGGTGGATTCATCGTGCAGTTCGGACGCGCGCTGTTCTTCCTTGTCGGTGCGGCGTTCTCGGCGACCGTGGGCTACGTCGGCATGACGCTCGCCACGCAGGCGAACGTGCGCGTCGCCGCGGCCGCCCGCGTTGGCCGTGGCGCGGGAGGTTTCCAGACCGCCTTCCGAACCGGTGGCATCGTCGGGATGCTCACCGTCGGCCTCGGCCTGCTCGGCGCGTCCGTGGTGCTGTTGATCTTCAACGACCATGCGCCGACCGTGCTCGAGGGCTTCGGCTTCGGTGGCGCGCTGCTTGCCATGTTCATGCGTGTCGGAGGCGGTATCTTCACCAAGGCAGCCGACGTCGGCGCGGACCTGGTCGGCAAGGTCGAGGCGGGCATCCCGGAGGACGACCCACGTAACGCGGCCACCATCGCCGACAACGTGGGCGACAACGTCGGTGACTGTGCGGGGATGGCCGCCGACCTGTTCGAGTCCTACGCAGTGACGCTCGTCGCGGCGCTGATCCTGGGCCAGACTGCGTTCGGCGCGAAAGGCCTGCTGCTGCCATTGATCATCGGCGGCATCGGCATCATCAGCTCGGTCGTCGGCGTGCTCACGACTCGGTTGCGCAGCACCGACCGCAACGGTCTGGTCGCGATCAACCGCGGCTTCTTTATCTCGGCGGTGGTATCGCTGGTGCTCGTCGCGATCGTCGCGTTCTCGTACCTGCCGAGTAAGTTCTCCGGCTTCCGCGGCGTCGCCGACAGCAAGGGCAATCCCGCCGTCATCGCGTTCGTGGCTGTTCTGATCGGCATCGTGCTAGCGGTGGTGATCCAGCAGTTGACCGGCTACTTCACCGATACGTTGCGCCGCCCGGTTCGCGACCTTGCCGACACTTCGCTCACCGGCCCGGCCACAGTGATCCTCGGCGGCGTGGCGCTGGGCCTGGAGTCGGCGGTGTACACCGCCATCCTGATTGCGCTCGCCGTGTTCGGCGCGTTCCTGCTGGGTAGTGGCTCGATTGCGGTCGCGCTCTTCGCGGTGGCGCTGGCCGGCTGCGGGCTGCTCACGACGGCGGGCGTCATCGTGTCGATGGACACGTTCGGCCCGGTCACCGACAACGCCCAGGGCATTGCCGAGATGAGCGGCGACATCGACGAGCAGGGCGCGCGCGTCCTGACCGACCTGGACGCGGTCGGCAACACCACGAAGGCGATCACCAAGGGCATCGCGATCGCCACTGCCGTGCTCGCCGCGACGGCGCTGTTCGGGTCGTTCACCGACTCCGTCCACATCGCGCTCGGCAAGACCGGAGTGACGCCTTCCCGCGACAACTTCGCGTTCATTACCGACCTGACCCAGCCGAACAACTTGGTCGGCATGATCATCGGCGCATCCGTCGTATTCCTATTCAGCTCGCTGGCGATCAGCGCCGTCGGCCGGGCCGCCGGCCGCGTCGTGTTCGAGGTACGCGAGCAGTTCCGCACCAGGCCCGGCATCATGGCTGGTACCGAGCGCCCGGAGTACGGCAGGGTCGTCGACATCTGCACTAGGGACTCACTGCGTGAGCTGGCTACCCCAGGGCTGTTGGCGATCTTCGCCCCGATCACGATCGGGTTCACGTTCGGCATAGCACCGCTTGCCGGCTACCTGACGGGCGCGATCTCGGCCGGCGTGCTGATGGCGGTGTTCCTGGCCAACTCCGGCGGCGCCTGGGACAACGCCAAGAAGACGATCGAGGATGGCCGGCACGGGGGCAAGGGCAGCGAGGCCCACGCCGCCACGGTCATCGGCGACACCGTCGGCGACCCGTTCAAGGACACGGCGGGCCCGGCCATCAACCCGCTGCTCAAGGTCATGAACCTGGTCGCCTTGCTGATCGCTCCGGCCGTGGTAAGGCTCAGCATCGGGCCCGACGCGTCCGCAGGGCTGCGAGCGTTGTTCGCGATCGTCGCCTTCGGCATCATCGTCACGGCCATTGTCATATCGAAGCGGCGCAAGATTTCCCTGGGCAATCAGCCCGAGCCCGTGAAGCAGGAGCCGGTCTCCGCCGTCTGAGCGTCGGCCGCGCAAGCACTGGGCGTGGGCGGCTACGCAGTGGCCGCACGCCCTCGGGCGGGCTGCGCCAAACACGCTGCACCAAACAGGCTGCCCCTGGGGGGCTGCCCCGCCGGGCTGCCCCCAGGCGCGCTGCCACTCTGCCACGCTTAACGCGATGAGCGGAGGTGCGATGAGCGCTCGCGCGAAGAGCAGCGGTTCCGTGCAGTTCTCGCTGTTCGGGGCGGAAGCAGCCGAGCCGGTGCTTGACGACTTGGACGGCGTGCTGCTCGGCGGCGGTCACTGGGCACGCCTCGGCGGCACGGCTCGGCTGTCCATCGTGGTCGCCGACATGTGGCGCGCCGTCGCGCTGGTGGGCGAGTTCGCCGCCCGGGGCGTCGCCGCGCAAACGGATGCAGTGGAGCCGGCGCCGCACCAGGGATTCGTCGCGCGAACTGCGTTCTGCGCGCCGCTGTCGCCGCAGGCTGCCCGGTGGACACGTGGCGCCAACCAGGGAGCGCCGCCCGGCCTGATCCTCACCCCGGGTGCGCTGCGGCTCTGGGCCGTCGCGGCGGGGCGAGCCGACGGCGCCGGCTACCTGATCAGCACCACGGCGTCCGACGACGCTGTGCATCTGCTCGCGGGGGCGCAGCTGGCACGGCTTGGCCTGGCCGCCGTGTCGCTTACCCACCATCCCGGACCGGGCTGGCGGATCACGTCGGTCAAGCGCCTGCGCCGGCTGGCCGAACTGGTCGGCGAGCCGCCCGAGGGAGCCGGCGCCGATTGGCCGTGCTGAGTGCCGGACGCGGCGAGACGAGCGCCACGGAGACGCGAGCGAACATGGGCGGCGCGTTAGCGGCATAACTCGTCGAGCCGTACCGTTCAACGCACGGTTACGGGTGTGATGTAGCGTCCGCCCGTCGAGGCAACCGGAAATACACGAACGAGGAGCAACACGTGGCGCCCAAAGCGAAGGCGAGCGCCGGCACCAAGCTGGTGATCGTCGAGTCGCCGGCCAAGGCCAAGACGATCGGCGGGTATCTCGGCAAGGGGTACACCGTTGAGGCGTCGATCGGCCATATCCGCGATCTGCCGCGCAACGCCGCCGACGTCCCGGCCAAATACAAGGGCCAGGCGTGGGCCCGCCTCGGCGTCGACACCGAGAAGGACTTCGAGCCGCTGTACGTCGTGAGTCCGGACCGGCGCCAGCAGGTCAACAAGCTCAAGGCGCTCGTCAAGGATTCCGACGAGCTGTATCTGGCCACGGACGAGGATCGCGAAGGCGAGGCCATTGCCTGGCACCTCGTCGAGACGCTTCGCCCGAAGGTGCCGGTGCGGCGCATGGTCTTCCACGAGATCACGCCCCATGCCATCGCCGAGGCCGTGGCCGCGCCGCGTGACATCGACGAGCGCCTCGTCGACGCCCAGGAGACCCGCCGCATCCTCGACCGTCTTTATGGCTACGAGGTCAGCCCCGTCCTGTGGAAGAAGGTCCTGCCGCGGCTCTCGGCGGGCCGGGTGCAGTCGGTCGCCACCCGCATCGTGGTCGAGCGGGAGCGGGCCCGGATGCGGTTCCACTCTGCCGAGTACTGGGACGTCGAAGGCACATTCGCCCCGGTCAGCCCCGAAGCAGGCGATCCCGAGGCGTTCACGGCGACGCTGGTTGCCCTCGACGACATGCGCGTCGCCACCGGGCGCGACTTCGACCCGGACACCGGCCGCGCCCCCTCGGGCGTGCTGCACCTCGACGAGGCGGGTGCGCGTGGCCTCGCCGCACGCCTTGCCGGCCGGCCTTTCGAGGTCACCCGCGTCGAGGAGAAGCCGTACCGCCGCCGCCCGTACGCCCCGTTCATGACATCGACGCTCCAGCAGGAGGGCAGCCGCAAACTGCGCTGGTCGTCGGCGACAACCATGCGCGTGGCGCAGCGGCTGTACGAGAACGGCTTCATTACCTATATGCGGACGGACTCCACGAACCTGTCCGGGACCGCTCTCGCTGCCGCGCGGCAGCAGGCCCGTGAACTGTACGGCGACGCCTACGTGCCGGCCGAGGCACGGATCTACACCCGGAAGGTCAAGAACGCTCAGGAGGCGCACGAGGCGATCCGCCCCGCCGGCGACACGTTCCGGACTCCCGGCGAGGTCGCTTCGCTGCTGAGTAGCGACGAGTTCCGTCTCTACGAGCTCATCTGGCAACGAACGCTTGCGTCGCAGATGGCCGATGCGGTCGGGACCACCGTGTCGGTCCGCTTGGGCGGCACGTCGCTCACCGGCGAGTCGGCGGTGTTCGCCACCTCGGGGCGCACCATCACCTTCCCTGGTTTCCTGCGCGCCTACGTCGAGGACGTCGACGGACAGGCCGAGAAGGACGATGCCGAGAAGCGGCTACCCCGTCTCGATCGCGGCGAGCCGCTGAACGCCGTCGCATTCGAGGCGGAGGGACACGCTACAACGCCGCCGGCCCGCTACACGGAAGCGTCCCTGGTCAAGGCGCTGGAGGAGCTCGGCATCGGCCGGCCGTCGACGTACGCGTCGATCCTGCAGACCATCCAGGACCGCGGCTACGTCTGGAAGAAGGGCCCGGCCCTGGTGCCGAGCTGGACGGCATTCGCGGTCATCGGGCTGCTCGAGTCATATTTCGCCCGACTCGTTGACTACGGGTTCACCGCCAGCGTCGAGAACGACCTGGACTCGATCGCGGACGGCGAGCTGTCCCGGGTCGAGTGGCTGCGCCGCTTCTATTTCGGCGCGAACGGCGCGGTCACCGATCCGAGGCGGATCTCTGCGCAGGGCGGGCTGAAGCGGCTGATCGAGTCGCGCCTGGAGGAGATCGACGCGCGTGGCGTCAATTCGATCCCGCTGTTCGACGACGTCGTGGTACGTGTCGGGCGGTACGGGCCGTATCTGCAACGCGGTTCGGCGGAGACCGGCGAGCGCGCGTCCATCCCGGACAACCTGCCGCCTGACGAGCTGACCCGCGAGAAGGTCGAGGAGCTGCTCAAGGCCCCGTCCGGCGACCGTGCCCTGGGCCTCACCGATGACGGCCGGGAGATCGTCGCCAAGTCGGGCCGGTACGGGCCCTACGTCACGGACGGGGAGCGGTCGGCGTCGCTGTTCAAGTCGATGTCACCCGACACGGTGACGCTCGCCGACGCCAAACGGCTGCTGACCCTGCCGCGCGTGCTCGGCGAGATCGACGGCGAGGAGGTGACCACGCAGAACGGCCGCTACGGGCCGTACGTCAGGCGTGGTTCCGACTCGCGCTCCCTGGAATCGGAGGAGCAGTTGTTCTCCGTGACCCTGGACGAGGCGCGCGCGCTGTTGGCGCAGCCCAAGGCCCGGGGGCGGCGGACTGCGGCCGCCCCGCCACTGCGGGAGCTGGGCAACGACCCCACAACCGGTAAGCCGATGGTGGTCAAGGACGGCCGCTTCGGTCCGTACGTCACCGACGGGGAGACGAATGCGTCGCTGCGCCGCGGCGACTCGGTCGACCAACTCACCGTCGAACGGGGCGCCGAGCTGCTCGCCGAGCGGCGCGCCCGGGGCCCGGCGACGAAGAGCACCGCGCGCAAGGCCGCGCCGGGCCAGGCCGCGGCCCGGAAGGCTGCGCCCCGAAAGGCCGCGAAGAAGGCGCCCACGAAGAAGGCTCCGACCTCCTGAGAAATGACTGAGTGAGTTCTCACTCATTCAGGTACGCTGGCTGGCGTGATCGACACTGCTCGCCGCCGGGCGCGGCCGCTACCACCCGCCGAGCGCCGTGCTGCGCTGATCGCGGCCACCTTGCCGCTGATCCGCGAGCACGGGGCAGATGTGAGCACTCGGCAGATCGCCGAGGCGGCCGATGTCGCCGAGGGCACGATCTTCCGCGTCTTTCCGGACAAGGCCGCGCTGATCGACGCCGCCGTCGACGCAGCGTTCGATCCCACGTCCGTGGTGGCAGAGCTCGGCAAGATCGATCTGTCCCTGCCGCTACCCGAGCGGATGAGGCTGGCGGTGCGCCTGCTGCAGGCGCGGGTCGCAGACGTCGTCGCGCTGCTCACGGCATTGCGCGGACGGCATCATCGGGGCGGCGAGCACCACAATCGGCCGGGTGGACAGAACGAAATCGTCGATCTGGCCGTCGCGAAGCTCATCGAACCGGCCCGCGCCGAGTTGCGCGTCTCGCCGGCCGAGGTCGTGGGGTTGCTGCGGCTCCTAGTCGTCGCCGGCGCTATGCCGTGGCTGAATGAGGGCAGACCTCTGACCGCGCGGCAGGTGGTCGACGTCGTGCTGGACGGCGTTCGCAAGCGTGACGCTGGCCCGCCATGCTGATAGCCCTGCTGCGCACGCACCTCGCGCCGTACCGACGCTGGCTCGGCGCCGTCGTTGTGCTCCAGCTCGTGGGCACGATTGCGTCGCTCTATCTGCCCAGCCTGAACGCGGAGATCATCGACAACGGCGTCGCGAAGGGCGACACCGACTACATCATGCATATCGGCGGCTGGATGCTCGCGGTGAGCCTCGTGCAGATCGTGTGCTCGATCACCGCCGTGTACTTCGGCGCCCGGACCGCCATGAGTGTCGGCCGCGATCTGCGCGGCACGATATTCCGGCGGGTGGGCGAGTTCTCCAGTCGCGAGATGGCGCATTTCGGTGCACCGTCGCTGATCACCCGCAACACGAACGACGTCCAGCAGGTGCAGATGCTCGTGGTGATGACCTGCACCGTCATGGTGATGGCGCCGATCATGTGTGTCGGCGGCGTGTTCATGGCGTTGCGCGAGGACGTGGGCCTGGCCTGGGTCATCGCGGTGAGCGTGCCCGTGCTGGTAACCGTCCTCGGATTGATCATCCGGCGGATGGTGCCGCAGTTCCGCCAGATGCAAACCCGGATCGACACCGTCAACCGCGTGCTGCGCGAGCAACTGGCCGGCATCCGGGTGGTCCGTGCGTTCGTCCGGGAGCCTCTCGAGGCAGAGCGTTTCGACGACGCGAGCACGGCCCTGTCGCAGACGGCGGTTCGGGCCGGACGGCTAATGGCGCTGCTGTTCCCCACGGTGCTGCTCGTCGCAAATGTATCCAGCGTCGCTGTACTGTGGTTCGGCGCTTCCCGCGTCGCATCCGGGCAGATGCAGGTTGGCGCGTTGACGGCGTTCCTTGCCTATCTCGTGCAGATCCTGATGTCGGTGACGATGGCGACGATGATGCTGATGATGGTGCCTCGTGCCGCGGTGAGCGCCGAGCGCATCCAGGAGGTGCTGAACACCGAGTCGTCTGTGCGCCCACCCGTCGAGCCGGTACGCGCCGCGACTCAGCGGGGGGATGTCGAATTCCGAGACGTCACGTTCCAGTATCCGGGTGCGAGCGATCCTGTGCTGCGCGGGATCACGCTGCACGCCCGCGCCGGGCAGATCACGGCGATCATCGGCAGCACCGGGTCGGGAAAGTCGACGCTCGTGTCGCTCATCCCGCGGATGTTCGACGTCACGGGCGGTTCCGTGCGCGTCGACGGCGTGGACGTTCGCGAACTCGAGCCCGACCTGTTGTGGGGCCGCATCGGGCTTGTCCCCCAGAAGGCCTACCTCTTCAGCGGCACGGTCGCGAGCAACCTGCGCTACGGCAAGCCAGACGCCAGCGATGAGGAGTTGTGGCACGCGCTCGAGGTGGCGCAGGCTCGCGAGTTCGTTGCCGCGATGCCCGGAGGCCTGTCGGCCGACATTGCGCAGGGCGGCGCGACCGTGTCCGGCGGGCAACGGCAGCGCCTGGCGATCGCCCGCGCCCTGGTCCGCCGCCCGGAGATATACGTCTTCGACGAGGCGTTCTCCGCGCTGGACCTGGGTACGGATGCCCGGCTGCGAGCGGCACTGCGGCCCGAGACCCGCGAGGCGGCCGTGATCATCGTGGCGCAACGTGTCTCAACCATCGTGGATGCCGACCAGATCGTGGTGCTCGACGACGGCGCGATCGTCGGTCTGGGCACGCACGACGAACTGCTGCGCGATTGCCCGCCCTACGTCGAGATCGTCGAGTCGCAGCTGTCTGCGGAGGCCGCATGACCAGCACGACGACGGTGCCCAGGCGGCTGCCGGCTGCCGGGCGCGGTGCCCGCGGCGGCCCGCCGTGGATGACCGCAGGCCTGCCCGCCGAGAAGTCCATGAACTTCGGCCCCTCGGCCCGCCGGCTGATCGGGCGACTGGCGCCGGAGCGGGCACGCGTGCTCGGTGTCGTCGCGCTGGCCGTCGCCGGCGTGACGCTGTCGGTGATCGGCCCACTCCTTCTCGGCCACGCAACGAACATCATCTTCGCGGGGGTGCTCGGGGCTCGACTGCCGAGTGGCGCCAGCCTCCAGCAGGTCGTCGACGCCGCGCGTGGCCGCGGCGAAGGCAACTACGCCGACCTGCTGCTGCGGATGCACGTCACGCCCGGGCAGGGCATCGATTTCGGGGCGCTTCGCAACGTGCTGCTCCTGGTGCTCGTCCTTTACGTCTGCGCGAGCACGCTGAACTGGCTGTCCGGCTACGTGCTCAACGACGTCGTGCAACGCACCGTGCTGAGATTGCGATCCGACGTCCAGCACAAGATCAATCGGCTGCCCCTGTCGTACTTCGACAAGCAGCCCCGCGGCGAGCTGCTCAGTCGCGTGACCAACGACATCGACAACGTCTCGCAGAGCCTGCAGCAGACGCTCAGCCAGCTCCTGACGTCGCTGCTCACCGTCCTGGGCGTCCTCACGATGATGTTCGTGATCTCCCCGGTGCTGGCGCTAATCGCACTGGTCGCGGTGCCTGTCTCGGTGATCGTGACGCGGCTCATCGCGAAGCGCTCACAGAAGCAGTTCATCGCGCAGTGGACGCACACCGGGGCACTCAATGCGCAGATCGAAGAGGCGTTCACCGGCCACGAACTCGTCACCGTGTTCGGGCGGCGTCGCGAGGTCGCGCAGACGTTCGCCGCCAAGAACGACGAGCTGTATACGGCGAGCTTCAAGGCACAGTTCGTGTCCGGGATCATCATGCCGGCGATGATGTTCGTCGGGAACCTGAACTACGTGGCCATCGCTGTGGTCGGCGGGCTGCGCGTCGCGTCAGGGAGTCTGAGCCTCGGCGAGGTGCAGGCGTTCATCCAGTACTCGCGGCAGTTCACCCAGCCGCTCACCCAGGTGGCGTCGATGGCCAACCTGCTCCAGTCGGGCGTGGCGTCGGCCGAGCGGGTGTTCGACCTGCTGGACGCGCCCGAGCAGTCGCCTGACCCGCTACGGCCGGCACGGCCCGCAGAGGACCACGGCCGGGTCGAGTTCGAACGCGTCTCGTTCTCGTACGACCCGGAACGGCCGCTCATCCACGATCTGTCGCTGGTCGCCGAACCCGGCCACACGATCGCGATCGTCGGCCCGACCGGGGCGGGCAAGACAACGCTGGTAAACCTGATCATGCGCTTCTACGAGCTGGACGGTGGGCGCATCACCCTCGACGGCGTCGACATCGCGGACATGCGCCGTGACGAGCTGCGCGACAGGATCGGCATGGTGTTACAGGATGCGTGGCTGTTCGGCGGGACGATCCGTGACAACATCGCCTACGGCAACCCGCGCGCTTCCGAGGAGCAAATCCTCGCGGCGGCCAAGGCGGCCTACGTTGACCGGTTCGTCCGCGGCCTACCCGACGGCTACGACACCGTGATCAACGAGGAAAGCAGCAACATCAGCGCGGGCCAGAAGCAGCTGATCACCATCGCGCGGGCGTTTCTCGCCGAGCCGGCGCTGTTGATCCTGGACGAGGCGACAAGCTCCGTCGACACGCGCACCGAACTGCTCGTTCAGCACGCGATGTCTGCCCTGCGTGCCAACCGGACGAGCTTCGTGATCGCGCACCGGCTCTCGACCATCCGCGACGCCGATCTGATCCTCGTCATGGAGGACGGCGCCATCGTCGAGCAGGGCACCCACACCGAGCTGCTGGCCCGGCGCGGTGCGTACTTCGAGCTCTACAACGCACAGTTCATCGAGCCGGTCGAGGTGTCGTGATGCCCGAGTACCGCGCCAGCTTCGACGCAACAGTGACGTTCCTGAACGGAGGCGGCCTTTCGGCGCAGGGCTTCCGGCTCGACCTGCCTGGCCCTGACGCATCGCCGGACGACGTCGGCGCGCTGTTCGTCCGCCACCTGGGCCTGCTCATGGTCGACAGAGTCGACATCACGAACCTCGAGATCATCCAGGAACCGCACAAGGGTTCGCGCGGAGTCGCCGCCTCCGAAGCCGGTGAGCGCCGGCTCGTCGAGCTCAATCACGTGCTCCGCGACGGGATCACGACCTATCCGGGACTGCCCGGCCCGACGATCCGGCCACACCTGACACGCGAAGCGTCGCAGGCGGCGTACGCGCCGGGCACCGAATTCCAGATCGACCACATCAGCCTGGTAGGCAATACCGGGACGTACGTCGACAGCCCGTTCCACCGGTACGCGTCCGGTATCGACCTCGCCGAGCTGCCCCTCGAGAGGCTCGCCGATCTGCCGATCACCGTGGCCCGCTTGACCGGAAGCGACCGGCGCGGCATCGACGTACCGGCGCTGGCAGCGCTGCCCGTCCACGGATGCGCAGTACTGCTGCATACCGGGTGGGACGCGCACTGGGACACGCCTGCCTACGGGGACGAGGCGCCGTTCCTGACCGGTGCCGCCGCACGGTGGCTGGTCGACGCGGGGGCGGCCCTGGTCGGCATCGATTCGGTCAATATCGACGATGTGTCCGACACGGCGCGGCCGGCTCATTCGACGCTGCTGGCCGCCGGCGTCCCGGTGCTGGAGCACCTCACCGGCCTCGAGCAGCTGCCTGCCTCGGGTGCCCGCCTGCATGCCGCACCGCTGCGGATCGAGCGGTTCAGCACGTTCCCGGTGCGCGCCTACGCGGTCGTCGCCGGCGCAAGCGCTTAGCTGGCTTGCTGGAACTCGATACGGTTGCCGTACGGGTCGAACGCGTGGAACCGCCGCACGCCAGGCAGTTCGCCGTCGCTCCAAACGCAGTCATGGCCGGCTGCCAGCAGGCGGGTCGCCAGCGCCCCGACGTCGTCCACCACGAACGCGGGATGTGCCTTGCGCGCCGGCTGAAACGGCGTCTCGATGCCGAGATGCAGCATTGCCGCTCCCGACGTGAACCAGCAGCCGCCGCGTCCGGCCAGCGCCGCCGGCTTGGGCACCTCGGTCATGCCGAGCAGCGTTCCGTAGAAGTCTCGTGCGGCCGCCTCCGACCTCGAAGGGATCGCCACCTGTACGTGGTCGTAGCCGGTGATCACGGTTTGTGCCCCACACAGAAGATGCGCCGGAACGGAAACAGCGTGCCGGCTCGTCCGGGCGGATAGGCGTCCCGCAGCAGCGCCGCGAACGACCCCTCGAACTCGACGCGCTCCGCCTCGGTGAGCACGGCAAGGATCGGCCGCAGCCCGGTGCCGCGCACCCACTCGAGCACCGGGTCGGTGCCCGTCAGCACGTGCACGTACGTCGTCTCCCAGGCGTCGGCGTCCCACCCGAGATCGAGCAGCAGCCTGGCGTATGCCGACGGCGGGTCGACCGTGTGGTCGTGGCGTAGCACGTCGCCCAGTCGATCCTTCCAGCGCGGCGACTGCGCCAGCGAACGCATCAGCGCGTGCGACGGCGAGTCGAAGTTGCCCGGTACCTGCCAGGCAAGCCATGCGCCGGCGGGCAGCGCCGCCGCCCAGTCGCGCAGCAGCGAACGGTGGGTGGGCACCCACTGGAACGCGGCGTTGCTGACCACGACGTCGGTATCAGGGCTCGGCCGCCACGCTGCGATGTCGCCGACCCGGAACGTCACACCGGCAGCCGATGCCGCCGCGATCATCTCCGGGGAGGAGTCGATGCCCTCGACGGATGCCTCGGGCCACCGCTGCGCCAGTAGGCCGGTCAACGTGCCCGGGCCACAGCCGAGGTCGACGACGCGCCGTGGCGCGCTCGCCCCGACGCGCCCCACGAGGTCGGCGAACGGCCGGTCACGCTCTCCAGCGAACTTGCCGTACTGCCCGGGATCCCACTGCATGCGCTAGTCCTCTCGACGTCGAGAGACTATCTCTTGATGTCAAGAGGCGTGGCAGAATATTTGGCATGACGGATGAGGTCGACGAGATCGTTGCGGCGTGGCGGCGGGAGCGGCCCGACCTCGATGTCGAGCCGCTGCAGATCCTGTCCCGGATCAGCCGGTTGGCCGACGTCCTCGACGACCGGCGCGCGGCGGCGTTCGTCGAACACGGACTGCAAGCGCACGAGTTCGACGTGCTGGCTGCGCTACGCCGCCGCGGCGAGCCGTTCGAGATGACCGCAGGTGAACTGTGTGTTGCGACGTACGTGACGTCGGGGACGATGACGAGCCGGCTCGACCGGCTGGTCGCCCGCAAGCTGGTCGTGCGCCGTCCGGACGACGACGACGGACGGCTTGTTCGGGTGCGCCTTACCGCGGCAGGCCGGCGCCGCATCGACGGCGCGCTGACCGCGCTGCTCGGCTCCGAGCGCGAGCTGGTCTCGGCACTCGCCGACGCCAAGCGCGAGCGGCTGGCCGCCGGCCTGCGTGAGCTGCTCGCCGCCGCCGTATCGCAAAGCTGAGAGCCCGCGCGGTTCGGGGCGATGTGTCATCGCGGCGTAGATACGCTGACGGCGGTAGCGGGGGATTCTGGAGGAGTGCCCATCAGCGCGGACGGCGTGAACGCAAGCATGGACACCGGCCGTCCCGAACTGGTCGCCGGTCGATCTGCCGTACCCGCCGCACGTCCGGAGAGTCCGGATGGCGGGAGCCATATCGCGGCCCCGGCCTCGGGCGGGTCATCAGTTGCGGCGATCAGAGGCGTGCTGCGCGTCACGCCGTTCCGGCGGCTGTGGTACGCCACCGCTCTCTCCAGCCTGGGGGACTGGCTCGGGTTACTGGCCACCACGGCGATGGCCGCGTCGCTCGCGCACGGGTACAAGGCGCAGAACTACGCCCTGGGCGGCGTGCTCGTCATCCGGCTGCTGCCGGCTGTCGTGCTCGGCCCCGTCGCCGGCGCATTCGCCGACCGGTTCGACCGCCGTCGCACCATGGTGGTCGGCGATTTTGCACGGTTCGCCCTGTTCGTGACGATCCCAATTGCACATCTCGTGGTGAGCGAGCATAAGACCCTTATTTGGTTGTATATCGCAAGCTTCCTGATTGAATGTGTCAGCCTGTTCTGGTTGCCGGCGAAGGACGCGTCGGTGCCGAACCTGGTACGCCGCGACCAGGTCGAATCGGCGAACCAGCTCAGCCTGATCACGACGTACGGGCTCACCCCGGTGCTGGGAGCGGCGCTGTTCTCGGTGCTGTCGCTGATCACGAACGTGCTGGCCAGGCACCTGTCGTTCTTCCGCGCCGAACCGGTCAACCTCGCGCTCTATCTCAACGCCGGAACCTTTCTCGCCGGCGCGCTGATCGTCTTCTTCATCCGCGAGATCAGCGGCTACGGCCGGCGGCGTCAGCCGGGCGAGCAGGCGCCACTGCTGACCCTGATCCGCGAAGGCGCGAGCTTCGTCCGCTCGTCTCGGCTGGTGGGTGGTCTGGTCATCGGTCTGCTGGGCGGGTTCTGCGGTGCCGGTGTGGTGATCGGCGCTGGCAAGATCTTTGTCGCGAGCCTCGGCGGCGGCAACGCGGCATACGGCGTGTTGTTCGGGACGCTGTTCGTCGGGCTGGGACTCGGCATGGCCCTCGGGCCGCGTATCGGCCGAGAGCTCTCGCGGCGGCGCATCTTCGGCCTGTCGATCGTGTTCGGTGGGGCGTGCATCGTGCTGGCCGCCTTAATGCCACAGATCGCGCTGGCGACGATCTTCGTATTAGGAACCGGCTTCGGCGCGGGCAGTGCCTACCTGGCCGGCATCACGCTCACCGGGGTCAACGTCGACGACGAGATGCGCGGGCGGATGTTTGCGTTGATTCAGACGCTGATCCGAATCGTGCTGGTGTTGACGCTTGCGGCCGTCCCGTTCGTCACCGGAGCTGTTGGGCGAAAGACTTTCTCGATCGGGGGCGCGCACGTGACCGTCGACGGCACTCGGTTCGTGCTGACCGCCGGTGGGCTGCTCGCGATCGCGGCCGGCGTACTCGCGTACCGGAAGATGGACGACAAGCAGCGGGTGCCGCTGTGGGCAGACCTCAAGGCGGCGTTAATGCGTGATAGCGCTGCGCGACGGCGGCTTACGACTGGTGGCGTGCTGATCGCGTTCGAGGGTGGCGAGGGTTCGGGCAAGTCGACGCAGGCGCGGACGCTGGCCGAGTCGCTGACCAAGTCCAATCACGTTGTGTGTGTCACCCACGAGCCGGGTGCGACGGTCGCCGGTAGCAAGATTCGCGACCTGCTGCTGCATCACGACGAGCCGCTCACTGCACGAGCCGAGGCACTGCTGTTCGCTGCCGACCGCGCCCACCACGTCGACACCGTGATCAAACCGGCCCTCGACGCAGGCGAAGTGGTGATCACGGACCGGTTCGTCGACTCGTCACTCGCGTACCAGGGCGTCGGGCGTGACCTGAAGCCACAGGAGGTGCGGCGCATCTCGCGGTGGGCCACCGGCGGGCTCACCCCTGACCTGGTGGTATTGCTCGACCTCCCTGCTTCGGTGGGCCTGAGCCGGGTGCTCGGCCGGGGCGCGGCCGACAAGCTGGAGCGCGAGTCGATCGACTTCCACGAGCGGGTGCGCCATGCGTTTCGGCGTCTGGCCGAGGCCGAGCCGAGGCGCTACCTGGTGCTCGACGCCTCGCGGCCGCCGTCGGAGCTAGCCGATACCGTGCTCGCCGAGGTTCAGAAGCTGCTCAACGGACGACGGCGACGAGGCACATGACGGTCTGGGACGACCTGGTCGGGCAGCAGCCCGCAGTGGCGATGCTGCATTCCGCCGCGCTGGCCGCACGCGACGTGTACGAGGGTCGGCCCGTCGCTCCCGGCACGCTGACGCATGCCTGGCTGTTCACCGGTCCGCCCGGGTCGGGGCGTTCGGTTGCCGCACGCGCGTTCGCCGCCGCACTGCAGTGCGTGTCGGACGGCGAGCCCGGCTGCGGCGTGTGCTCGGGATGCCATACGACGCTGACCCGCAGCCACCCGGACGTACGCGCCGTCGTCCCTGAGGGGCTGTCGATCTCCGTGTCCGAGATGCGGGCAGTCGTGGCGACCGCGGCGCGTATGCCGGCGCTCGGGCGGTGGCAGGTCGTCCTCATCGAGGATGCCGACCGCCTCACCGAACAGGCGTCCAACGCGCTGCTCAAGGCCGTCGAGGAGCCACCGGCGCGCACCGTGTTCTTGCTGTGCGCCCCCTCCACCCATCCTGACGACGTTGCGGTGACGATCCGGTCGCGGTGCCGCCTGGTGCCGCTCCGGATCCCCCCACCCGAAGCGGTGGCCGGAATCCTGTCGCGTTCCGGGATCGATGAGCAGACGGCGCGGTGGGCGGCCGCCGCCGGGCAGGGCCACGTCGGCCGGTCGCGGCGGCTCGCCCATGACGCCGACGCGCGGGCGCGGCGTGCGGAGGTGCTCGCCATCCCGGCTTCGCTCACGTCCCTTGCCGCCTGCCTGGCCGCCGCCGACCATCTCGTGGGCGCCGCCGAGGCGGAGGCCGCCGCGATCACCGTCGAGCGCGATGCCGGCGAGGCCGAAGCGCTCCAGACCGCGTTGGGCGCCGGTGGCACCGGGAAGGGCGCGGCGGCGGCGTCTCGGGGTGCGACGGCGGCGGTGCGCGAGCTGGAGCGACGGCAGCGCTCGCGGGCCACGCGCACGCAGCGTGACGCGCTGGACCGAGCGCTGGTCGATCTGGCGGCCTTCTACCGGGACGTGTTGCTGCGGCAGGCCGGGGCGGCGGTGGCCCCGGCGCATCCGGACTTCGCCGACGACGTCACCGCCGTGGCGCGGCGCATCACCCCAGGGGGCGCGTTGCAGAGGCTTGACGCGGTGCTGGCCTGCCGTGAGGCGGTGGAGCTGAACGTCAAGCCCCGGGTCGCCGTCGAGGCAATGACTGCCGCGCTGCGCCTTCCCTAAACTCCTACGCGTCGGGCGATGGCGGCCGCCTCCGTCCGGTTGGCCACCGCGAGCTTGCGCAGCAAGTTCGTCACGTGGACGCTCGCCGTCTTCTCGCTGATGAACAGTGCCGCGCCGATCTGCCGGTTGGTATGCCCCTGCGCGACGAGCGCCAAGACCTCGAGCTCGCGAGGGGTCAGGTTCAGCGCGGCGACGGGATCACGATCCGGGGCCGCTATCGACAGGGCGAGCCGGGCCCGCTGCGCCAGCGTGCGCACGCGCGCCGCCAGCGGTGCGGCGCCGAGAGCGTCAGCCGTGGCCAGCGCGTCGGCGAGTAGCCGGGCGGCTTCCTCGCGGGACCGTGCGCGCAGCAGGGCGTCCGCCTGCCAGTAGCGGGCCAGCGCGGCCGGGTAGGGCTGGCCGATCCCGTCCCACGCTTTGACGACTGCGGCCCACTCGTCCGGCGTGTCCGCGCCGTGCACACGCGATTGCTGCGCCGGCACTGTGGCGAGCCACGCCCGCACCTCGGGCAGCTGCGCTTGCAAGGTCGCGCCCCAGGCGACGGCGTCGGCGGCCAGCCGGTCCACCGCGGGGACGTCACCTGGGACGGTAACGCCGAGCGCGTACGCCTGCGCGACGAAGTACTGGTCGTCTGTGCCGGCGGCACGCGCCAGCATGTCCGCGATCAGCAAGCGCGCGTCGTCCCACCGCTGGTCGAGCGTCGCGAGCTCGGCGGCCCGCAGCAACGCCAGGCCGCGGAACTGGATGTCCTCCGCCTGCGCCGTCTCGCGTAACACGCGTTCAACCACCGGGCGGGCCTCCTCCACCTGCCCGCGCCGCAGCAGCAACGGCAGCCAGCGCAGCTCGTGGTATGGATCGCCGGGCCGGATCCGGCGGTCGGCCCGCAGCGTCGCGGCCTCGTCCCACCGCCCGGCGCACAGCAGCGCCGTGACCCAGGCTCCGGCGATGGCCGAGGTGTAGGTGCCGTGGTATCCGCTGCGCATCGCGTATTCGACGCCATCGGCGCCGACCCGGGCTGCCTCGTCATAGCGGGCCGCGTAGTACAGGCAATGCGCGAGGTTGACGTAGCCGCGACCCACTTCCTCCGGATCGGTTGTGAGCTCGCGCGCTCGCTGCATCGCGGACACGCTCTCGTCGACGCGACCGAGCCCGGCCAGCGTCGGGCCGAGGCTGGTGAGCGCGTGAGCCCGCACATCGGTCGCGCCGACCTCATCCGCGACTGCTATCGCACGCTGCAAGGCCCGGTGCGCGTCGTGGTAACGCTCACGCAGCATGAGGCTTTGCCCGAGCGCGGCAAGCGTGAATGCCTGCTCCCGCGACGCTGGCCGGCCTTCAACGAGTGCGCGTGCCTGCTCATAAGCGGCGTGCGCGGCCCCGCCACGATTGATCATCCAGTTGAAGCGCCCGATGCGTTCGTATACGAGCGCGCGCTGCTCGGGAGCCGCGTCGTCGCCGAACTCGCGCAACGCCGCCTCGGCCAGGGCCGCGGCGCGCGGCGAGATCGAGGACGCGTGGAACGCGTTTGCGGCGCGCATAAGCAGGTCCGCGCGCCTGATGCCCGGATCGGGCAACCGATCGTAGAGCCGCAGCGCGCGTTCGTACTGCGCGGCCGCGTCGGCGAACGCGTGCACGCGTTCCGCCTCCTGTCCCGCCTGCAGAGACGCCGCGAACGCCTTGACTGACATCCCGGCCGCGTCCCAGTGGTGGGCGAGTAGCGCCCAGCGCACGTGCTCGTCGAGCCGCTCGGACACCTCGATCGCCTGCGCCGCGGAGAGATGCAGCCGCTCCCGCTCGCCCGGCAGCAGGTCGTCGTAGAGCGCCTCGCGGACCAGCGCGTGCCGGAACCGGCACGCGTCGCCGTCGATCACCAGCACCTGAACGGAAAGAGCTTCCCGCAGGGCGGCAGTCACCGGGTGGCCGATGACCTGCTCCAGCAGCATGTCGTCAACGTCGTCGCCGAGCACGGCCGCTACGTGCAGCGCCGCCTGCGCCGGCTCGGACAGCCGCTCGACGCGGGACAGGATCACGTCGGACAGCGTGGCCGGCACGCCGTGGTCGATCCCGCCGGCGGCCATGAGCTCCTCTACGTATAAGGGGTTGCCGTCGCTGCGGGCGAGCAGTTCGTCCACGACCTCGTCGGACGGCGGGTCGTCGCTGATCTCGCCGAGCAGGCTGGCCAACTCGTCGCGGGCGAGTCCGGACAGCGGGATCCGTTCTACGCGCGGGTCGCGCTCGAGGTCGGCGACCACCGGACGCAGCGGGTGGCGGCGGTGCAGGTCATCTGCGCGGTAGGTCAGCAGCAACACAATGGAGGCATCACGTAGGTTGCGGCCGAGGAAGGCCACTAGGTCACGCGTGGACGCGTCCGCCCAGTGCAGGTCCTCGAATACCAGCAGCACGGGCTGGCGCCGGCTCAGCCGGGTCAGGAAACCGAGCACGTGCTCGAACAGCGGCCCCGAGCTTTGCGCTGCGCCACCGTTGCCGCTGCCGAGCAGGGCGCCGATGTCAGCGAGGCCCGGGCCGAGCAGCTCAGCCAGGACATCCTCGCCGAGCTGTATGCGCAGGTCGCGCAGCGCCTCGACGAGTGGCGCGTAGGCGACGGACACCTCGCCCAGCTGGAGGCAGCCACCTAGTGCAGCGATGAATCCGTCGTCGCGCGCCTGCGCGATAACGGTCGTCACCAGCCGCGTCTTGCCGATGCCTGCGTCGCCGGATAGCAGCACCACGCGCACTTCGCCGTGGGCCGCCGCCTGGGTCACGGCGTGCAGTCCGGCCAGCTCGTCGGCACGCCCGACCAGCTGGCGGCTGGTCACCCGGCGCGCCACGTCCGCGAGCATAAAAGAAGGCCGCCAGCCTGTCGGTGATTCCGAGTGGCTGGCGGCCGGCGGGGGGCGCAGAGTGTCGCCCGGTGGCGCGTTCATGCTGGAACTCACAGCGTGGCGGCGGCGAGATCCTTCAGGAAGGCCGAAACGCGGTGGCTGCGGCGGTAGCGCCGCGCCGCCCTGGGGGCCTTGGGCTGGCGGTCGGACCGGGTGCGGCGATACGCGACGGCGTCCGAAAGCAGCTCGTGCCGGTGCTCCGTGGCGGCTTCTGCGTTCAGGTAGGTGCTCATCGTTTCCTCCTCGATTGGCCTGACATGAACAAGACTCCAAGTAAGGCCGGGGGCACCGCATCGGGAGATTGCCTGAGCTTGTTCGGCTTCGGGCCTCAGATGTGGCGCAACCCCGTGATTTCGGGGCTCTAAGGGGTCCTAGGGGGTGAGTTAGGCTCACCCGATGAGCGCGCACGCAGGCAGGTGAGGTGGCGATGGGCCTGATTTGCGCTGTGACGTTCCAGCGGCAAGGACGGCTGTACTACGCCGATCCCGGCTCGCTGACGCCGGCGGTCGGTGACCGCGTGCTGTATCCCACCGACGACGGCCCCGAGGTCGCCGAGGTCGTGTGGGCACCGCAGTGGGTCAGCGAGGATTTGGGCGGGCTTCCCGTCCTGGCCGGCCCGGCCGGTGCTGAGGATCTCGACCGCGCAGAAGTCAGCCGCAAGAAGCGTGCCGCCGCCCGGGTCGCCGCGCGCAAGCTCATCCGGGAACACGACCTGCCGATGAAGATCAGCGGCATCGACTACGTCCACGACGCCAACCGCACGACCATCTACTTCACCGCGCCGCACCGCGTCGATTTCCGAGCCCTCGTACGCGACCTCTCGGCGACCCTTTCCGGACGCGTCGAGTTGCGCCAGCTCTCCGCGCGCGACGAGGCCCGGCTGACCGGCGGCATCGGTTCGTGCGGGAGGGAACTGTGCTGCTCGACGTTCCTGGTCGACTTCGAGCCGGTGTCGGTGCGCATGGCAAAGGACCAGGACCTGCCACTCAACCCGCTGCGGATCTCCGGCGCCTGCGGCCGGCTGATGTGCTGCCTGAAGTACGAGCACCCGCTGTACCAGGACTTCGTCTCGGAGGCGCCGGAGATCGGATCGTCCGTCGAGACGCCGGATGGTGCCGGCACGGTCGTCGGGCACAGCGTGCCGAGTGAATCCGTGGTGGTGCGGCTGTCCGCGGACGGGCGCCGGTCCGTCTGTGCGCTCGCGTCCGTGTGTTCAGCGCGGCGCGCTTACGAGTCGCGAGGCGCGAGCGTGTCGGACGGCTGACGTCAGGCGGTCGTGGCTCGCCACGGATGCCGGGGGGTGAGCTCAACGCTGACGCGCTTGCGCGGCTCGCTGGTGTCGTTGGCCTCGCGAGCACCTTTGCGCCGTCTACGCGGACGCTCGCGAAAGCGAGTGCAACGGTGCGCGTACAGGGTGGGGCTATGACCCCCCTCGTCGGGTCCCGGCACCGCCGCGTCACAGCATGTGGCGCGCTGCCACCTTCCCAGGGTCGATGAGATCGTGCAACGTAGCCACCGCTCCCCTGGGCCACGTGCGCGCGGCGCCGGCTTCAGGCTGACATAGCTCGCATGCCACAGGCATACTTTGCCACATGCAGGTCGATGCCGATGACGACAGCATCACCCGATACATCGTTCAGCACTATCGGTACGACGACGTGCGACACGAGCGGCGATGGCTGACCGTCGCAGCATTCGACAATGAGCTGGAGTTCGAGGCGTATCTCGACGAAGCTGTTGCCAGGCTAACCGCCGCGAAGCGATCTCCCGGGGCGGATAAGAACGAAACCATACGCGGCGTTGAATTGCGCGCCGGATATAAGCAGCGAGCGCGCAGTCAACGCACACTTGAGCGGCTAATCGAGCACGGGGGGCCGGTGCCGACCGAGCTGATCGACGATGCGGGTGTCCAAGTCAGTCAAGCGCGGACCGAGAACTAGGCACACGTAACGGCGACGTTGGGGCTTTGCGCGGACACGTACCCGATGTGGGGCGAGTAGCCGGGCGGATAGGTGATGGACCCCTCTCGCGCGGGAATGGCTGGACGCGGCCGTCAACCTCAATAGCGTCCTCGTTAACACGTTCGATTCCGTGGGCGAATGCCAGCGTTGGCAAGCTGCCAGCCGGAAACTTGGCGACATCGCCGTAGCTGGCCCTACGTGGGCAATATCGCTCGGCAGCGACAGCGACAACAGCCGCGAGCTGGCGCCGCGAATCGCGGACGCATTGGGCGCCAAGCTCGTTCTTTAGACAGTGCAGCTGTGCATCAAATGGCGGTTGCTTGTCACCTGAGCATCCGCCCCGTTTCGCCGTGATCTTGGACTTGTGGTCGCATAGCAGCCACAAGTCCAAGATCATGGCGGGAAAGGCAGGGCGGAGCGCAGCGCGGCGAACCAGGTCAGCCGTGCCTTTCATCCGGCACATCGGGATTGAAGACGTCGTGCTCAGCCCCCGCGGACGGGCGCCGGTCCATCTGTGCGCTCGCCTCGGTGTGTTCAGCGCGGCGCGCTTGTGAGACCCGCGAATCCAACGGAGCAGTCCACTGATCCCGGGCGATCAGCACTTCGCGCAGTAGGTCAGGCCGGTCGGTGATGATGCCGTCCACACCGGCGTCGAGCAGTTGGTGCATGTACGGCGGGTCGTTCACCGTCCAGACCACGACGCGCAGGCCGAGCATGTGCGCTCCCCCGATCGTTCGGCGGCTGACCAGACGGGCGGGTACGTGCGCGAACCGCGCAGTCTCGTGCCACCACGGCGGGATGATCTTCGCGGGGGCGCTCGCAAGCAGCGTCGCGAGGGCGCGCCAGCCCAGCGCCGTCGTCAGCGCCGGCCCGACGTCACTGCGCAGCTTGGCCAGCCATCCGTCCCACGCACCGGCTGCGCAGACACGGTGCGCGGCGTCTGCCGCACTGATCGCGCGGGCGAGCGGCAGGACCGCCTCGGAGTCCTTGACGTCGATCGCGAAGCACGCGTCCGGGAAGGCACGTAGCAGGTCGGCGATGCTGGGGGCGCCGAGCTCATGGCTCTTCGTCTCGCAGACCAGATCCGGCCGGCGTCGCAACCGCCGCAGACTGCCGTCGTGGAACGCCACGCACACGCCGTCCGCCGTCACCCGCGCGTCGGTCTCGAGATAGCGCACCCCGAGTGCGTACGAGCGGTTGAACGCGTCCAGCGTGTTCTCGGGCGCCAGCCCGGCACCGCCCCGGTGCGCGATGGCCAGCGGCCCACGCGTGCTCCCGTAGCTCACGACGATGACTGTGGGGCATGCTGCGCCGTATCGGAGCGTGGGGCAGCCTTCGCGCCGAGACGTTCACCGGAGTTTCGTCGCCGCGTCGCATGGCCGATCGACGCCGTTCGCGGTGGGTGCGACCGGGTCGTTAAACTGACGCGTCGCGCCCGTTTCGCGGGCGCCCGCCGCCTTAGCTCAGTCGGACAGAGCGACGCACTCGTAATGCGTAGGTCCGGGGTTCGATTCCCCGAGGCGGCTCCACCCTCTGTGTGCCTTCGGTTGAGGGCTCTCGTTCGGCCTTCGGCTGATGGGTGACGGTGTTTCGGGTGATGGGTTACGGCTACTTCGGTTGATTGGTGACACTCCCGGTGCATGCGGGAGTTGTCTGTGGCTGAGCAGCGGTATCAGGCGGTGTTGGCGGTGATCGCCGACGGGCTGTCGGTCAAGCAGGTGGCTGAGAAGGTGGGGGTGTCGCGGCAGTCGTTGCATGCGTGGCTGGCGCGGTATGAGGCCGAGGGGTTGGAAGGGCTTTCTGATCGGTCGCGGCGGCCTCGGTCGTGTCCCCATCCTCCGTGATCATCGAACTGAACTAGCTGGGCCTACGAGGGTACGTGAACAGGCAGTTTGTGGGTGAACGACGGGTTGCCGGCCAGGCCGGCTACGGCCGGTACCGCCACCGCCACCGCGGCGACGGCGGTGGCCGAGAAGATCAGCAGACGCTTCATGGTGGGCTCCTCTACAGGCTTGATGTGTGTACATCAGTTGTCCCGCAGCAGAGGTCCAATCCGCGATTGGACGATAGGACTAGTACCCGCCTCCACCACGAACCCCATAGCGCTAGCCGACCCCGACCGGGTCTACACACTGACGGTCAGCGGCTGTGACGCCCCCCACCGGTCGATCGTAACCACGGCGTAGAGGGCGGTGCGGCGCGGGAGCGGTAGCCGACACACCGACCGGAGGCTGTCCGCGCATCCGGCGCCGCCCCCCAGCGGGCGCACGATCACCCGGCGAATGCGTGGGTCTGGAGCACGCAGGCGCGCGGACATGATCAACTCCGTCGCGCTATGCCGGATCATCAACGCAGCCGGCGGGGCCGGACGAGTCAGATCGCGGACGGCTGCTTCGACGAACCTGACCACCTGCGGGTTGGGGGAGCGCCCGTCCACGTCGCCGAGCGCCCAAGCCAGTTCCATCGTGCCCATCGCGAAGACGCGGCCGCCGCTCGGCGCGGTTGCCCGAACCATGTCTGCGCTGTGGGAGACGCCGTCGGACCCCGGGATGCGCGTGGTCATCAGCGGCACGACTTGGCCCCGAAAGCAGCCAGGGACGAACGAGTCCCACTCGTATCCGACGACGCGCGGGATCACATCCCCGGGCGCCAAACCGCCGGCCGCCAGCCAGGGATCGCTGCTCGGCCCGAGGACCGTGTACGAGGTGGGCGGCGCGCTCAGACTGCGCTGCGCGGCCCACTGGTGCTCAACGCCCATCAGCTTGCACTCGGGCTCGCCCAACGTCCTGAAGAACCCGTTGTCCAGGCCCCTGTTGTGGGCCGGGTCGATCGCGGGGTCCCGCCACTCCACGATCGTTCGCCGGCCGGCGGCATAGCGCATCCGCCACTCGCCGCTGTTTGAGCCGAACACCAGGTTCGTCGACAGCGCCAGCGCCTGATCGAAGGCGCCGCGCATTCGCTGGGTCCAGTACTCGTCGTGGCCGATCGCGAATACCAACCGGTGTTGCAGCAGCGATCCGGGAGCCATGTCCGTGTCGACGTCGGTCTGGTACGAGACGTCGACACCGCTGCGTTCCAGGAAGCGGACCCAGGGCAGCTCGAGCTTTGTGACCGTCTCGTAGAGCGTCTGCTGGTCGAAGGGCCGATCGAACGACACCTCCAAGGCGTGCCTGCTCGTGCCGAATTGGTAGAGGCTCTTGCCTCCCCAAGGGTTGTAGGCCTCCCACGTGTTGACCGGCACCTGGACCAACACCGCGGAAGCGGGGGCCGCCAGGCTCTGGCGCACGATCAGCGGGACGCTCCCCACGGCGCCGGCGTGCGTGCCGGCCACGATTTCGAGCTTGGCCTCGTAGTAGCCGGACACCGCGTCGGACGGGATCTCGGCACTGTCTGTCACATGCCAGGGCGCCCGGAGCAGCCCGGTGACGGAGCCGGGTGTGGTTGGCCGGGGCTGTGCAATCGCCGCGTGGGCCGAGCGGCATCCAGGTACGCACATGATCAGGCGTGCCCCTGCCCCGCGGTACCACCCCAGCCGGTACACCAGCACCCGGTACTGCGAGCCCGCCGGCGCGGCAACGTGCAGGTGAAAGCTCTGCCCTGGGGCGACGCTGGTCTCCGACGCATAACCAGTGATCACAGTTCCGGCGCCGGCCGAGACCTCCCAACCAGAAGTGCCCGGGCGCAAGTTCTCTCGCTGTACGGGATTGGCGGAAGCAGGCATCGCGGAGGATGTGCTGCTGCGGCTCGACCCACTACATGCGCTGAGGGCGAGCGCAAGGATCGTCGCGCTGATGACGCGGAAAGTGGTGTATCGCAGTGACATCAGTCGCTGCGCAGCGGTCGTACACCTATGGTTCCGGGCCGACGGGACCCGGCAGCGAGGAATGCGGTTCCGAACGACAACTCGGTCCAGGAGAAATCGGCCAGTTCTTTCTGCATGGCTACGCGAATGGCCTCCCAGGGGCGGCGCATGATCCACTCGTCTATGGATGCGAAGGGCCGCACAATTGCGGTTCCGAGCTGCGCCAGCCACCCAGGCGTGTTGTCGGGAACCTTGAGATCCAGCACAACCCAGCGTCCGCCTCCGGAGAGGGCCGCGGCGCCGTGTGCGATGACCTCTCCGCACTCGGGCACCTGCGATAGCGCGTACGTGGAGAGGATCGCGTCGACCGCGGTCGGGAACGCGAAGTCGACAGCGTCGGCTTGCACGAGGCCGATGTTGTGCCAGCCGTTCGTCGCTATCCGATTCTGGGCACGGGCGAGCATCGCGTCGGTCAGATCGACGCCGACGATCCGGCCGGCGGGACCGATCACCTGCTCGATCAGCGGGAAGTTCAGACCTGTGCCGCATGCGATGTCGATCACGGTGTCACCTGTGCGAAGGCCGAGCGCTTGTACCGCTCGGTTGCGTTGTGCTCGCTGGGGGTAGCCGGGCGCGGGATAAAGCCGGGAGGTGATGTCGTAGTGCTTTGCCTTCTTGCGGTATGTCTCGATCAGGTGCTCTCGCGAACGGTCGATCTGGCTCATGGTGCGCTCCTGCACTCGGCAGCGTCGCGGCAGAACCGCGCGCCGCCCCATCTAGTACTCCGCGCCTCCGCGCGTATCGGCCTCGACGGCAGCCTTGATTGCGGCCATTTCGCGATCGCTTACGCGTTGAATTCTGCCTTTGAGAGCGCGGCCGGGGACCGCGCGCATGATGCCCGCGAGGTCGACCTCGATCCACATCTTGGCGCCAGTCTGCTTATCGTCCATTGGCTGGAGTTCCATTCCCCAGCGCGCCGAGGAACCTCCCATTGGCCCGGCGAACGCCACGTAGCGGGGCGCCTCGACAGCTGTCACCTCCTGGCTCCGGCGGTGAGTCCACCACAGGTCCTTCGCCCGCTGCTCCACCCGCGAGCCGGGCTGCAGCGGAGCTCCTCCGCGAACTCGGCATTCGAGAACAGTTGGCGCCCACTCCGGCCAGCGTTCGACGTCACAGACATACGCCCACACCTCACTGACGTTGCTGGCGATCGTTATGCGGCTCTCGGTTCTGATTGTCATCGGGCGGACGTCACCGGTACGGCCGGTCAGCCATGGACGGCCTCCATCGTTAGCGGCGCCGGGTCGGCTCGTCGCGAACCGTCCGGTTGGCGGTGGTCGCGATGGTGGTGGACCGCGTCGGCCAGTAGCAGGCCGGCGCCTGGGGAAACTGCGGCCAGCATGAGTACCGCATAGAGCGTCGCGACCGTGACCCCGGTGGCGGCGCCGAGTGCGGCTGCGCCGAAGGCCCAGGCGGCGGCTCCTTCCCGCAGCCCCCACCCGCCGATACTCAGCGGGATCACCATCGCCGTCTGGACCACCAGCAGGAGCGCGACCAGTTCGCCCAGGGGTGCGGTGCTGCCGGCGACCCGGGCCGCGACGACGAACGTGGCAGTGTGCCCGGCGACCACCAGCACCGAGGCCAGCATGACCTGCGGCCACACGTTCGGGACCAGCAGGCGATGACGAAGGTCGGCGGAAAGGGCCTGGGCGGCGCGTGTCAACCGCGACCGGCCGCGGCGAGCAGCGCCACGCACGACCAGAACAGCACACCCCGCAATGCCTGCGAGGCCCGCCAGAACGTACGGCAGCGCCGGGCGGACCGGCGACGGCAGGCTCAGCAACACGACGGCGGTCAGCGCGGCCTGGATAACCTGACCGCACAGCCGTTCCCACGCCACGGCGCGCAGTCCGCGCACCACGTCTCCAGCTCGCCGCCCGTGCGTTACCGCCCGGTGCACGTCGCCGACAACCCCGCCGAAGAGCACGGAGTTGAGGAACAGGGAACGGTAGTAAGCGCAGACTGCGCCTCGCAGGCCGATGTCGACGCCGAGAGCCCGGGCGACGACCCGCCAGCGCCACGCCGAACACACCGTGGTCAGGGCAGTGAGCGTGGCGGCGGCGACGACCGCCGGCCAGGTGACCGCGCTCAGCCCGTCCTTGAACGGCGCCGCTCCCATTTGGCGCCAGAGAAACCAGAGCACCGTGACGCCGGCGGCGAGACGTAGCAGCGACGGGCCGAAGCGGCGGACAGCCGGTCCGCTCCCAGTCGGAACTGAGCACATGCCGGCCACACAGGGCTACACGGGCCGGCCGGGCACGTAGTTCAACCGCCCGCTGCAGCTGGGCTTATCGGCGACCTCGGGGTGCCGCGCGCCGATTGGCGGGATCGCGCCGTCACCGTCGTAGCCGAGGTCGGGCAGGTTCAGGGTGTGCGCGCCGCGGCGGGCTTTCGCAGCGAGATATCGGGAATTGCTGGCAGACAGGTGTACGCCGGTGGGCAACTGGTCGGCGACAGTCACCCCGCAGTGCGTGAGCTGCCGCGTCTTGTCCGGGTTGTTGCTGAGGAGCCGGACCGTCGGTGCGCCCAGTGCGTGCAGCATCTGGGCGGCGGCCGCGTAGTCGCGTTCGTCCTCGCCATGGCCGAGTGCGAGGTTGGCCTCATAGGTGTCCAGCCCGGTGTCTTGCAGTGCGTAGGCGTCGATCTTGGCGTAGAGCCCTATGCCGCGGCCTTCCTGGCGCAGGTACAGCAGGTAGCCGCCGGCTTCGGCAATCAGTTCGACCGCCTCCCGCAGCTGAGCGCCGCAGTCGCACCGCTGGCTGCCCAGCACATCACCGGTCAGGCATTCGCTGTGAACGCGCACGAGCGGCACCGCTGAGGCGCCCGACACGGCGTGCGCTCGGACGCCGAGCCCGACAGCAAGGTGCTGGCCGCCGTCGGTGAGCCCGTCGAATGTGAACACCCGGCCGGTCGTGGTGTACCCGTCGGAAAACTGGAGCGGAATGAGGACCTGCGTTCGTATCGTCGCGATCGGCACGGCGTGCGCCACAGTTTCGCTCCTCAGCGCATCTCGAACCGAGGCGACAGCGCGTACCGCAGCAAGACGACGTCGCCGATCTGTCGCACCTCGGCCAGCGGCGCGCGGCGTTGGGCATTCCAGGGAAACTCGCCGTCACCGACGAACCGGCAAGCCTGGGAGTCGCCGACGAAGAACGGCGCCACCACCAGATCGAGTTCGTCGGCCAGGTCCGCGGTCAGAAACTGCGTATGGATCGACCCGCCGCCCTCAACCATCAGCCGCTGCACGCCGCGATCGGAAAGATCCTCACAGATACGCCGCATGGTCAGCGGCTGGCCGGCATCGACGACTGTCGCGAGGGATTCGAGCCGGCGTGACACGGCCGGCACCGACGCGGTGGGGCAATAGACGAGCTTCGCGGTATCGCCCGCGGTGAAGAAGTTGGCACACGGATCCAGGTCGCCGCGAGCCGTCATGGTGATCTTCATCGGCGACGGGGCGAGTCCGCGCGCGACCCGCTCGCGGCGCCGCTCGGACGAGCGGACCAGCAGCCGCGGGTTGTCGGTGCGGACGGTGTTTGCTCCCACGAGTATCGCGTCGCAGCTTGCCCGCACTGCGTCGACACGGTCGAAGTCGGCGTCGTTGGACAGCTGCAGCCGGGCGATCGTCGCGCTGTCGAGGTAGCCGTCGAGCGACATGCCGCAGCTGAGCAAGGTATAGGGGCGGTCAACCATCGCGGACACCTACGACTGCGGGAATCGTCGCCGGCCGACGCCGACGCCGCGCGACGGCGAGGCACACGCAGGCCCGGTTCCTGGTCACGGCCTCACCTTCCCGACGCCCGTGGGTTTCTGTCAACGGGTACGCGGACGGTCCGCGTCAGGTTGGCCAGGCCGTCTTGGCGAGCGCACCAGCAGGTCTCGGTGCTGGACGAGCGCTTGCAGCCGCCCGGCCGACGCACCCGCAAGCCGCACCCGTGCGTAGCTGCGCGTCGCCGTCGCCAGATGTGAATCTTGCTCGCACGCCGCCGCCAGCCACCCGGCAAACCACGCGTACGTCAACTGGCGCCTCGCCGGGCCGAGCCGCCAGGGGCTGGCATGGCCCACCACGTCGCAGCCCAGCTCGGTGAACATGCGCCGGGCCGCGTCGGCGGCATCCGGCCCGAGGAGCCGGCGCCCGCCGGTGGTACGGCGTTGGTGGCTGTTGAACGCGGCCGCGACGAGCTCGTCGAGTGGGTGTCGAGGCGATAGTCGGACGGCGCCGGTGACGGTGAGTGTGATCAGGACCGGGCAGCGTGCGGAGGCACACGAGCGCACGAGTCGGTCGAGTTCGTCCGCGCTCAGGAGGTCGAGCAGCGCCGAGCAGGTGATCAACGTGGCATCGGCCAGGTCGCCAGCTTTCAGCTGGGTAACGTCGCGGCACCGCGTCTCGGTGGTCACCGGCGACCCGTCGGCGGCTACCTGGGCCGGCGCGGCGTTGAATGTGGCGAGCAGGTGGGCATCGAGGTCGTACCCGATCCAGTGCTGGGGCCCGGGCAGCTGCGGCGCCAGCCAGCGCATCGTGGCGCCCGTGCCGCAGCCAAGGTCGTAGATCACAAGGGGACGGTCGGCAGGCAGCGAGTGCCGGATCTCATCGACAAGCGCGCCCGCGCGAGCGGCGACGTCGGCGGGCTCGCGCACTGCGAGCCACGACGGACTGACCCGAACCGGCGTCATGCGACACCCTGCAACACTTGCCCGATCTGCTTGGCTGTCGTCGCCCAACTCGGCAATCCGCGTCGCCGGGAACGGGCTGCCCGTCGCAAACACCGCCGCAGATCGTCGTAGGCCAACCAGGCCGAGATCGCATGCGCCAGTGCTGCAGCGTCGCCGGCCGGGACGAGCAGCCCGGGCCGGACGCCGTCCGCTGCCACACCGAGCGCATCGGGCAGGCCCCCGGTCGTGGTCGTGATCACCGGTAAGCCGTGCGCCAACGCTTCAGTAACGACAAGGCCGTAACCCTCGATGCGGGCCGGGTGCACCAGCACGTCGGCCGAGCAGAACGCCGCTTCCAGGTCGCGGCCGATCCGCGGTCCGGTGAACTGCACGCGCGTGTCCGTGCCGTCCAGACGGGCCTGCCGACGGAGCTCGGCTACAAACTGCGGCTCGCGATCCAGGGGACCCACGCACCGGCAATGCCAGCGCCGATCAGGAAGGCTGGAGAGCGCGGCGAGCAGTACGTCGTGGCCTTTGTGGTGAGCGACGGCTGCGACGCACAGCAGTTGCGCGCCGTCCGGCGTTCCGGCGGCGATCGCGCTCGGGTCGACGCCTGGTTCGGCCACCTTGACCTTGTCCGGGCGCAGCGGATAGGAGCGCAGGAGGTCATCGCGCAGCCAGCCGCTGGTGGCGATCACTGCTCGGGCCTCGGCCAGCACCTCCGCGTCCGCAGCCACCTCTACGGGCGGCGCGTGGACGAGCACGACCAGCGCGATGCGTCCGGCGACCGGGACGAGCACCGGGGCACTTCCCACTGCAAGGAGCCCGTCGACCAGCACGACCGAACCGTCAGGGATGCGCGACAGGACGCGCCGTAATGCCTCGCAGCCGGTTCGGCGCAGCCGCGGCCAGGCGTCCGGGATCGGATGTTCGTGAACCTGCGAGCCGGCGGCGGCGAGGTGGTCGCACACGGCGCGGTCGTAACGGTTGCCGCCGCTGGGACGCAGTGGGTCGTCGACGGCGTCGGGAACAACGACGTGGACGACGGTGCGGGCTGTCATCGGGTCACATCGGTCGCTCGTAGCCAGCCGACGCGACCGGTGATTCGTGCAGCGTTACGGCGAGCATGGCGATCCCGCTACCGCTGTTGCCGAGCGCGCCCGCGTGGATGTGGTCGGCGATCCGGTCGGCGATCACCTTTGCCAACGCCTCGGTGGTGGTGTTCACGCCGGCAAGGTCGGCCTGCTCGTCGAGGTTGCGGTAGTCGAACTCGCCGAGCACGTCGCGCAGCAGCTCCCGGGCGGCCCCGATATCGACCACGATGCCGTCGGCGGTGAGGGCCTCCCGGCGGAAGGTGGCATCCACGACGTACGTGGCGCCGTGAAGCCGCTGAGCCGGACCGAAGACCTCGCCGCGCAAGCTGTGGGCGATCATCACGTGATCGCGGACGGTGACGCTGAACACGGCGCTTCACCCGTCCTGGTAGGTGATCGTGTGGCACAACGCTGGCAGTTCCCCCGTTGCGAGTCGGGCCATGACCTCCGGCAAGTCGCGAAACGGTGACGTGCCGCTGAGCAGCATGTCAAAGGCCGGGTCATGTAGCAGGTCGAGGGCTAGGGCCAGGCGAGCGGTTCGTGTCCGCCTGCTGCGCCGAGCGGGCGACACTGCACCAACCTGGCTGGCACGGATCGCGAGCCGCCGGGAATGGAAGACGCCGCCGAGATCCACGCTGACCGGCGTGTCGCCGTACCAGCTCAGCTCGACTACCGACGCGTCGTCAGCCAGCAACTGCAGCGACAGTTGCAAGCCGGCGGAGCTGCCGCTCGTGTGCACCACCAGGTCGCGAGGACCGGTCACCTCGGCGGGTGTCGCAAATTCGGCGCCGAGCGCCGCGGCGACCTCAGCGCGGCCGGCATCGAGATCGACGAGCGTGACCAGAACGCCCGGAACACCGGCCAACAGCCGCGCGATGCAGCAGCCGACCATGCCCGCTCCCACGACCGCGACGCGGTCACCGATGAGCGGGGCGGCGTCCCACAACGCGTTCACGGCGGTCTCGACGGCGCCGGCGAGCACCGCGCGGGACGGCGGGACGCCGTCGGGCACGGGCAAGACGGCGTCCGCCGGCACGACATATGCCGTTTGGTGCGGATAGAGGCAGAACACCGCGTGGCCGCGCAGCTCGGCGGGACCGTCCTCGACGACCCCGACGTTGAGATAGCCGTACTTCACCGGACCCGGGAAGTTGCCTTCCTGGAACGGTGCTCGCATCGTGTCGTACTCGCTCGGCGGCACTGCACCACGAAACACCAGCGCCTCGGTTCCGCGACTGACGCCCGAGAACAGTGTCCGGACGAGCACCTCATCCGCAGCCGGCTCGCACACCGGTACCGGCCTGATCTCGCCGACCCCGGGCTCGCGCAGCCAGAATGCCAGTGCTTGCTTCGTCGAGGTCCGCATGGACCTCCTAAGTGCGGGCCGGTCGGGCCACGCCACCGTGCCGGCGCGGGTACCCGGTCGAGGTGCGATGTGCCTCGGCGTGGAGCACGGCGAACAGCGCCAGCGCCGCAACCGCAGCTATCCCCTCTGCCCACACACTGAGCGTCTTCTTGGGAAACCAGATCGGGTCGTACATGTTCGGGAAAGGCCCGAACGCGCCGACGTCGACGTACGCGTAGACCAGCACCGCGGCGGTGCCGGCCGCGGCGACCACGAACGCGAACGCGGCGGTGTAGCGGCGCGGCCTGATCAGCACCGCCGCGGCGGCGATTACGGCGGCAGTCGCCTCGGCGCGGAACAGGTCTCCCTGGCTCAGCACGCTGGACTTGATGACGTCATACTGCGATGCCAGGTCGAAGTGCACGTATGCCTGGATCGCCAGTCCGGCTGCGGCGACCAGCGCCAAGCCCCACTTCACTGCGGACCGAGTTCGGCTGCTCAATGCCATCACTATTCCTTCCTCCTCATCGCCAGCGCTCGGCTGCCGACTTCACGGAGGTTCCTGCTTTAGACACGGTACGGCGGCCGGGTGAGTTCACCGGGGCGGTCGGAACACGGTGGCCGCGGCGGGCGTGTTGAAGGCGTCGAAGAAGCGGTTGCGGAAGGCGTCCATGGCCCAGATCGGGGCGGTCGGACTAGGCAACAGGCCGGGCTGCCAGTGCCACGGGGCGATCCGGTCGAGCACCGCCGGGTCGTGGGCGACGACGGAGACGGGGACCAGGTGGTCGGCCCCCGGGCCGCTAACAGTTGTGTTCGGCTGGTGATCACCGAGCATTACTACGACCAGGTTGTTGTCGTGCAGCCTGGCGATCCAGGAGGCGAGCGCCTGCAAGGAGTATTGGATCGACTGCCCGTATAGCCGCCGGACGGTGCCTGCGGACCGCCAGGCAACGCTGGGCGAAAGCCCTTGGGCGGGCATGGGGTCGAAGATTGAGCCGTCACCGACCTCATCCCACGGCACCATCCTCGGCAGCGGAGTCCACGGGGTGTGCGAGGAAACGAGATCGATCTCGGCCATCACGGGGCGATGCCCGGGGGTGAGTTCGAGCCGCTCGAACGCGGCCAGGCTGTACTGGTCGGGCATCGAGGCGTAGCTGAATACCGGCCCGTGGTAGCCGACGTTGTGGCGGTCATAGAGCTGGTCGTAGTGGTAGAAGCCCCGGCCCGAGGGCCAGGGCAGTTCGTCTGAGGGAATGTCGCTGACGGTGCGCCAGCCCGCCTTGCTGAACGCGTTGGTGAGGGTGAGCCGGTCGCTCTTGACGAGTTGGTTGTACCGCTGCTGGTTGTCCACCCACAGCCCGGACTGAAGGGTGGAGTGGGCCAGCCAGCTGATGCCCCCGAACGTGGGCGATTCGAGGAAGGCGCTGCGCGCGTTGAAGCCGGCCTCGGCGAGCATGGAGGTGCCGTTGTGCAGGACGGCGTCGACGCCGGGCGAGAAGCTCGTGCCCTGGACGGCGACCTGGCCGTAGCTCTCGACGAACACGACGAGAACGTCCTTGCCGCGCAGGCCGGCGAGTAGCTGCGAGGTAGGCGTATGGGCGTAGCTGTCCGGGGCGTGGATGGTCGACTCGAAGCGCTGTTGGTCGCGCACGGACGCTTGGGCGGCGCGCACCTGTGCGACGGCTATCCCGGCGCTGCTCGTCGAGGCGAGGGGAACTCCGGGGGCGAGCTGCAGTGACATGGCCGCGCACACGGCCCAGACCACGGTAAGTGCTGCCACCCCGCGCGCCGAGCCGCGCCGGTGCCGAGCCGTCACTGTGCTCACCCGCACGGCGGAGGCGGTGACGACGGCGACCATCATCGTCAGGCCGAGGCCGACCACCACGAGCAGGGTGTCGGTGGCGGCGGTGCCGATCGAATCGCGCACCACGCCGATCCCTGGGCCCAGGTTGCCCCAGTCGAGCACCGGGTCGAATGGCCGTCCGAGTTCCTCGTAGAAGCCCATGTCGAGGAGCTTGACCACAGTGAGCAGGCCGAACACGACGCCAGCCGCAGCTGCGAGCACCCGCCGCGATCGGGCGGGCAGCAGCAGCGCGACTGCAACGAGCGCGAGGCCCTCGATAGGGATGCGGGCAAACGCGGCCGGTGTGACCCGGTCAAGCCGGTCCGGGACGACCAGCACGGCCCAGACGATCGCCGCCGCCACCACGGCAGTCGCCCGGCGCAACGCCACTCGGGTGCGCGGCCCGGCGCCGGTGCGGTACAGCCATACAATGTTGCGGCCGAACGATTCGAGCAAGAGCACCAACGCGACGCCGACCGCGATCATGCCGACCATGCGGGGCAGCAACCCCGATGCCGCGACGGTGAGAACGATGCCTTGCACGGCCGCGACCACCTTGCCCCAGTATCGGGGCGGCAGCGGTGCGGCCAGCCACGGCAGCGCCCACCCGGCGATCAGGAATGCGTACCGCGCTGCACCTATGAGCAGCACCCAGGCGCCGTAGTCCCGAGACACCTCGATGCTCAGCAACAGGATGAGGAAGGCGTCTACCTCGCCGTCGAAGCGGGCGCCCATCGCCGTAGCGGTCCCGGTATGCCGCGCCACGAGCCCGTCCACTGCGTCGAGGGCGAGGGCGACGGAGGCTAGGAGCACCAGTGCCGCGACCGAGACCGACCGGAAGAAGGAGTCGGCCACGAGGCCCGCGACCCCAGCTGCCAGCACCGCCCGGGTCAGGGTCACCCAATCGGCTGGCTGCATCGCCGGGTGCGGGCCGCGAGCCCGCGCGACCGCCAGCAGAGCGGTCGCCCCCCAGCCCGCCGCCAGTCCGACGACCCATCCGGCCACGCCGAGCCCGACCGTTGCGAAGAGTGTCGTAAGCAGGGCAGCAGTCGCCGACGCGCCGAAAACCGTCTCGGGCCGCACCACGCGCACGGGACCTCCCAGTGATCCGCTGCGCACTCGCCATGGAATACGTACCCATACGCCCGGCCGGTTCACCATACGATGACCCGCCTGGCTCGGCCGCCGTTGGTCCGGCTGTGAACCGGGGTGGCGGCTGCTCCGTGCCACCCAGACGTGGAGCCTGCCCGCCTTGACTCCTGCCCGCCTACGGTCGCCGATGTCGCCGCCCCAGTAGCGACCCCAACCTCTCACACCTGCCGCGTCGCCGGAATGGACGGGATCCGCGGCATCGCCGCCCTCTTCGTCGTGATGAACCACATCTTCTTGCGCGCCTGGCCTGGCTACCCGGTTGACCACGCCCCGTTCTGGGCGGCGGAGTTCATCTACGGCCGCTTCGCGGTCATCGTGTTCATCGTCGTGTCGGGGTTCTCGCTGGGCCTGGCTCCGGCGCGCTCAGGGTGGCGGCTCGAATCCGCCACGGCGTTCGCGCGGCGGCGCGCGTGGCGCATCCTGCCCCCTTATTGGGCGGCGCTCGGCTTCAGCCTGCTGATGACCTGGTACGTGCTCGCCCAGCCGGGCTGGGCGAAGCCGAATGGTAAGTCGGTATTGGTCTACGGCCTACTTGTGCAGGACGCCGTCCCGGCCAGCAGTCCGAACCGGGCGTTCTGGTCGATCGCGATCGAGGCCCAGCTGTACGTCCTGCTGCCGTTGTTGCTGCTGATCATCCGGAGGGCGAGCGCGATCGCCATGGTCGTGACGGTATCTGTGGTCGTGGTAGGCGTCGGCTTGCTGGGCCCGCACCTGGCGCTGATGAATGATGCGCTGATCAAGTTCACCCCGGACCTGGCGCTGCTGTTCGCCATCGGTGTGCTCGCGTCCGGGATCGTGACCGCGAACGAGCGCATCCGATCGCGGCCCTGGGCCTGGTATGCGCTAGTCGCGTCCAGCCCGGTGGTCGCGTTGATCATCGTCAAGGGCACGGTGTGGACGAACGACAACCTGTTCTGGGTCGATCTGGCTTGGGGACCGGCGATCGCGTGTCTCCTCGCGGCCGTGGCCACATCGCGGCCACGGCCCGTCGTGCGCTTTCTGAACACCCGTCCGCTGCGCAGCCTCGGATCGTTCTCCTACAGCCTGTACCTGACGCACGCGCCGATCGTGATCGCGGTGTCTTACGGGCTAGTACTCGGCCGGGTCGCGCCCGGGACGCCCACCTTCCTCGTGCTGATCGCCATCCTCATGCCGACAACCATCTGCTTTGCTCGGCTGTTCGCCGCCGCGTTCGAGCTCCCGTTCCAGCGATACCGCGGATGGACTCCGCTGCGGCGGTCGATAAGCCACCGCGTTCATGATCTCGCATCCAGCATTGACAAAGCTCGTCGCCGCCCTGCCACCAGCACGAGCCTGCGGGGCCTTACCGGTCCAACGCTTCTCGGCGACCACGGCAAACTTGCGTACTCGCCCGCTGCCGAGCCAGTCACTCCACAGCTCATGGGCAGTGATCAACTCGGCCAACGCCTGCGGCCCGATCTGGCGGGCGATGTCGGTCGAATCAGCGCGCAATGCCTGTAGCAGGGCTGTCGCTGTCGCGCGATGGGATGCGCTGAACTGGTGCTGCCAGGTCACGGTCAGCCCGACGGCGCGCAGCATGGCTGTTAACTCCGCCAACTCAATGAGCCAGACGGTGTCGGCGTCGGGCGTCTGGAGTCGCTCAGTCCCCGTGAGCGGTCGACCCTCTTCCAGGGTGAAGCCAAAGCGTCCGCCCGGTATCAGTACGCGAGCGACGTCTTCCAACAGTGCCCTCTTGTCGGCGAACGCCAACATCGTTTCCAGGAGGAGCACAACCTCGAATCGCCCGTCGGGCAACGGAGGGACGTGCATCTGCTCGAAGTGGCACGGCAGGTTGCCGGCCAGTTCTCGAGCGATGCTCAGAGCGCTGGCAGAGTAGTCGATGCCCGTGTAACGGCAGCCCGTGTCCGCCGCGATCAGCCGGCCGGGGCCGGCGACCCCGCAACACAGATCGAGCACCGAAGCGCCGGGGCCGATCCGAGCGTGGCGGGCCAGTTGCCGAATCTCGCCTGCCCGCATGAAGCTTTCTTGACCCACATACTCGCCCGGACGGTAGGCGGCTTCCCTGGCCCGCCGCAGCGCCGCCAGGAATGGTTCACGCAGGTCTTGTCTCACCGCTACCGTCGGCTTTCACGGGGTACGCCTGGCGTGGCGATCGGTTGCGACGTCGGCTAAAAGGCCTGGGTGGTCAGTTGTGCCGTGCATGTTGATCGACCGGCTGGACGTCACACTGAGCGAGGCGCTCACCACGACGTCTTGCCTGCCGCCGTCGTCGGCGCGCACGAAACCGAGCGGCATGCAGGACTGCGCATTCGGTGACGCATGGTCGGTTAGGTTGAGGTCTGCCCCAAGGATCAACGGCTCCGATCGGTTCTGCGTCCGTACCGTCGGTATCGCTGTGTCCAGCAGGTAGTGGCACTGGCTGATCGCGACTGCCGGGCTGGTGTTGGATAGGTGGGTGGTGCACGCGTAGTAATGGGCGATCGCGCGCACGCAGAGCCAGACACGTTCTTCGGTGTCGGCCGGGTCCTGGACCCGGTACCGCCCACCAAACGTGGCAATGCCCCGATACGGTGGCCGGACGCTAACGAGCAGACCGATGCCGTACTGCTGGCCGTTGCGGCAGCGAACAGGGTCGTCGGAGCGCAGCTCCAGGGCGGGTCGAAATGCTCGGGTCACCACGCTGCCGTGCTCGGCGTGGGAGAGTGTCTGCTCCAGTACGGAGACGTCATCGCGGCAGACCTCGTTGAGCGTGACGATGTCGGGTCGCTGGGCGCGTATGACCGCGGCGGCTTCCGCTACTGACCGGCCCGTGTAGCAACCGGCGATGCCGCTATCACAGAGATTCATCTGCAGCACTTGGAGCGTCGTTGACCCGCCGCTGCCGGAGCCGAGCGTCATGTCGCTTGACCCGCCCGCGCAGGCCGCCAAGCCGATAGCCGAGACGAGACACCAGCAGCCGCCTACCAACCGCCAAAAGTCGCGGCGCGACCGACCGAACATGCGGCTACCTCCGCGTCTGCAACCGCAGAGTAGCCACTTGCCGTGCGGCATCACCGCCAGCTGGACGATCGTTTCCGCACTTCGGACGCCGAATCCGATACGGTGCGCTTGCGGGAGCGGCTCTCGCCCGGCTGCTGACCGGCGGAAAGGCTCGGTCGACCGGTGAACCCGCAGTGGCCGCGACCGCGTGCTGATCAGGCAAGGAGGTCCGGAATGCCAGGTAGCCCAGCGCGCATCCTGATCGCCCTCACCGCCACTGCGAGCCTCGCTCTGGCTGCGTGCGGCAGCAAGAGCGTCGGATCCGGCACGAGCACACCGACCACCGGCGGGTCCGCCGCCGGCACCGCGGTGCAGGTTACCGAGAAAGACTTCTCCATCTCCCTCGCCAGCACTACGTTCACTCCCGGCACCTACACCTTCGAGGTCACCAACGACGGGCCATCGTCACACAACCTCACCGTGAAAGGTCCCGGCATCAACAACACCGGTACGTCCACGCTCGACTCAGGAAGCAAAGGCAACGTAACCGTCACCTTCCAGAAGGGCGCCTATGAGCTGTACTGCTCAATCCCCGGTCACAAAGAGCGCGGCATGGACCTGACCATCCACGTCGGATAGCCGGCAGTCAGCGTGTCACGTCGCGTGCCTGCTGCGGCGCGTCCGGCTGACGAGGCGCTGACCGGGCAGATGCCTCGTATCGGGTGGCGCTGCCGAGTTCGACGAGCAGCAGCCAGGCCCCCCAGAGGAAGCACAAGGCGCCGAGGAACGTACCGCCGTTGGCGATGCTGGCCGAGAGCAGCTCGTTGGTGGCAGGCCGGACGAATGCCGCTATCGCCGAGGCCATGAAGAAGATCGAGCCGATCATGTTGATCCAGACGATGCGCCATGGAACCTCGTGCCAGCGCCACCGGCGGCTGTCGGGGCCGCGTATTTCCTCGATGGCGAACCAGCTCGCGACGAGGAAGCAGATCGAGCCGAAGAAGTCCGGTGACCAGACACGCAGGTTCTCCTGATGCACGGTGAATCCGGTGTGCAACGCCGCGAACGTGGTCGCGTTGAAGAACACGGTGCCCGCCAGCTGCACCGCGGCGGCCCACCAGCCGAGGCTCTGCGGCATGATGGCGAACCATCGGCGGATCGCGGGCTGATCGCCGGTGCCGCGCGCGTTGATCGCCTGAAGGTATTGCAGGTAGCTGGCGCTGGTGAAGAACAGCGAGCCGATGAAGTAAACGGACGAGATCAGCTTCGGTGATGCCACCGAGGACAGCATCGGGGCTGAACCGATCGCAAAGCAGGCCGACCCGACGATGAACAGCGCACCGACCCACCAGCCGATGTCGTGCGGTGCCCAGACAACCGCATGTGCTCTGGCCGGAATCGCGGTGTCCGCCGCCGGCGCAGGGCCGCGTCCCTTGCGATGTCGTCGTGCTGTCAGCTCGACGACTTGACCGTCCGGGCGGCGCACCAGTTCGCGGATGACGAACGGGCCCCAGCGCTGGGAGCTGAGCCGAACCCAGCCGTCGGGCAGCTGCCAGGTCGAGGTTGCGTGCATCGCGGCCACCCCCGAACCGAACCGTGACTGGCGGATGACTCATCCTCGCAGGACGAGGCCTGCTCACGCGATCGTCCTAGCGTGGTGAGTGGCGGGGATACGTGGTTCAGCTCCGGGCCCGGTGTTCTCGTCCCGAGGAGGGCTCGGATCGCGAATGGGGGTGTCGGATGGCAGTGAAGAAGCTCGCACATCCGAGCATTGATGAGCGCAAGGCGCAAGGTGCGCAGGCTCGAGACCTGACGCCTCTGGGGAGCCACGAAAAGTGGCGCCCCGCCGCAGAACGGCCGGATCCGGTCGGCTTGTTGGAGGAGCAGAACGTCACTCGAGAAGCAGATCTGGTGCCGGTGCGGCATGCCCGGATGCTGGTGTCGCCATTTACTTTCTATCGGGGCGCAGCCAAGATCATGGCTGCCGACCTGCACGACTCGCCGACGGCCGGTCTCGCTGTGCAGTTGTGCGGTGATGCTCATCTGTCGAACTTCGGGGTGTTCGCATCCCCGGAGCGGACGCTGGTGTTCGACGTGAACGACTTCGACGAGACGCTTCCCGGGCCCTTCGAGTACGACGTGAAGCGAATGGCGGCAAGCTTCACTATTGCGGCGCGCAACAACGGGTTCTCCAAGGCAGACACGAATACCTCGACAATCGCAGCGGTGACGGCGTACCGGGACGCGATGGCCGAGTTCGCGCAGATGGACACCATGGATGTTTGGTATGCGCACCTGGACGAGGACACGATCATGAACGCGGTGCGTGGTGCTGTCGCGGGCACGGCGGCGGAGGCAAAGGCCGCGAAGAAGGCGCCGAAAAAGGTGCGACTGGAAGCGAAACAAAAAGAGAAGCTGGCGAAGACTGCGGCCAAGCGAGCGGATAAATTACGCGTCCAGGCGCGCACCCGCGACAGTTTGCAGGCGCTTTCCAAGCTCGGCGAGCTCGTCGACGGGCGGTACCGCATCGTCAGCCAGCCACCGATCATCGTCCCGGCGCGTGAGTTGGCCGCCACCTACGGCATGTCCGCGGAGGATGTGGTTCCGGTGATCCGCGACCGCTTCCGCGCATACCGGGCGACCCTGCAAGATGATCGTCGTCAGCTGCTGGAGCGTTTCGAGTACGTGGACGCGGCTCGGAAGGTCGTCGGTGTCGGCAGTGTCGGCACCCGGGCGTTCATCGTGCTGCTGCAAGGACGTGACCCGCAGGATCCGCTGTTTCTCCAGATCAAGGAGGCCACGGAATCAGTTCTCGAGACGTACCTGCCCAAGAGCCGATACCGCCAGCACGGTGAGCGTGTAGTGCAGGGACAGCGGCGGATGCAGGCGGCCAGCGACATCTTCCTGGGCTGGACGAAAGGAGTCGACGAGAATCGCCACTACTACTGGCGACAGCTGCGCGACATGAAGGGCTCGGCTGTAGTCGAGGCGATGACACCGGTCGGTCTTGTGTTCTATGCGCGTACCTGCGGGTGGACGCTCGCTCGGGCGCACGCTCGGTCGGGCGATCCGATAGCCATCACCGAATACCTGGGCAAGAGCGACGAGTTCGACCAGGCGATCACCGACTTCTCGAAACGTTATGCCGACCAGAACGAACAGGACTACGAGATGTTCGCGGACGCGGTTCGGTCCGGACGGCTGGAAGCGCACGAGGGTGTGTGACGCCGGGGATGAGCGCCGTCCACACGTGATCGCGCGTATCGATCTCGAGTACCGAGCCAGGCAGCACGGAGGCTAGTTGTCCGGCGTCACTGAAGAAGGCACGAGCGGGACGGAAGTCGCGCCCGGGCGGTGGTGGCCGCCTGCACGCTCGGTCAGCCTTACCGGGAGCTACGCCGTCGTGCTCTTCCTCGTCGCAGTTACCTACATCGTGTCGGTGTCCGTGACCGACGCCCGCGCGGGGTCGATCGTGATCACTGTCCAGTTGGCAACGGTCTGGATCTCGCTACGAACCTCGAACGCTCGCCGCTGGGTTCGGCGCGTTGCTTACGTCGTGCTTTGCGCGGCCGCAGTCATAGCGATAGTGGGCTTCTTCGCGCACGAACCGGGCAACCAGTCTGGCGTGATCTTCACTGTCTGCTGCGTGCTCTATCTGATCGCGCCGCTCTCCATCGTGCGTGATCTCGTTACCCGCCCGGCAGTCGATGGCGAGACACTGCTCGGAGCTCTTGCCGCGTACCTCCTGATCGGAATGTTCTTTGCGTTCGCCTACAAGGCAGTGGGCGAGTTCGGGAACGTCCCGTTCTTCGGCTCGGCCGGTCGCGGCTCACTCAGTCAAGACCTGTTCTTCAGCTTCGTGACGATGACAACCGTTGGCTACGGCAACCTGGTGCCGGCGGCCAACCCGGGCCAATCGCTCGCCGTTGCCGAGGCACTGGTCGGCCAGTTGTTCCTCGTAGTCGCCGTTGGGAAGATCATCAACGTCTTCACGCCGCAGCGTCGCAAGGGGCAGGACTCCTGAACCGCCTCGACCGTCGGATGCTCCCGGGTACGACACAGCCGCTATGTCATACCTGCTGTATGAGGCAATGGCCGTTCCCGCCGGAGATATTGGTACGGGCTGAGGACAGCCGAGCCCGAGACTCTGCGTCCCGGGAGGGCGGCTGACCTGGAACCGGGGGTGCGTTGTGGACGACCAATCAGGCGTCAATAAGACGGCGGCTGACTCCAGCAGCCTCGAGGGGCTTGCGGAATATGCGACCGATCGTGTCATGTCCATCTTTGCGGACTTTCGCGATCCGTCCCAGGAGTGGCGGCGCTTGTTCTCCGAAGTACTGGGCACCTTCTTTCTGGTGTTGGTCGCCGCGGGCGGCGGGATGATGGGGCAGGCGTTTCCGAACACTATTAGCCGCACCGCCGCGGTTGTGGCGCCCGGATTGATGGTGCTAGCCATCATTCTGTTCATGGGCAAGGTGTCCGGCGCCCATCTCAATCCGGCGGTCAGCATCGCCTTCGCACTGCGCGGGAACTTCCCATGGCCGCGGGTCCCGGGCTACATCCTGGCCCAGCTCGGTGGTGCCGTCCTCGGCGCCTGGTTCCTGCAGGCGGTCATTCACGTATCAGCCTCGTATGGCGCGAACTACCCTGCGGCCTCCTACTCGTCCGCCGATGCGTTCGCGATGGAGACCATACTGACTCTCGGCCTGGTCAGTGTGATCCTCGGGACGGCCTCCGGGGCACAGAACCTGGGCGTCTTCGGTGCGCTGGGGGTCGGGGGTTACATCGCCTTGGCGGGTCTGTGGGGCAGCCCGATCTCGGGCGCCTCGATGAACCCCGCACGCACCTTCGGCCCCGACCTCGTCAGCGCCAATTTCACGACGTACTGGGTCTACATCGCCGGGCCATTGCTGGGCGCCGCGGTCGCGGTCGGAATCGCGTTCGTCCTGCGCGGTCGTGGCGGCGGCCAGGCCGGCTCGGCCGCCGCGCAGGGTGCGTTGTTCACGCAAGTCAGGCATCCCGAGCAGACGTGAATGACCGCTTGACGACGGTCGGTGACGTCGAGCACCGATGAATCAGGAACCTGCTTCCGCATCGCGCGGCGACGGGGTCGATCACGGTCGGCCTGCCCCGGAAAGCTACGTCTGGCCGCTTACGGCGATCATTGTCGCGATTTTGCCGCAGGTCCTCATACCGGTTCGTGACCGAGTCGGTCCGCCATCCGTGGTTCCGATTGCGGAAGGTGCCGTCGTTCTCATCATGTTGGTTATCGCCGCGAAACCAGGGCCGGTATCGCAGCGCGCCCGTCCCGTCGTCCTGGCCCTCTTCGGTGTGCTCATCGTGGCTAATGCTGGTGCCGCCGCCCGGCTCGTGAGTCTGGTCCTCGACGGCGGCAAGGTGGACGGAGTCGCGCTGAGCGCCGGCCGGCTACTGGTTGCCGGCGCCCTGGTTCTGTTCACGAACGTGATCACCTTCGGGGTGCTGTACTGGGAATTGGATCTCGATGGTCCCTCCGGCCGCGTCGCCGACCGGATGCCGTACCCGGACTTCCAGTTTCCCCAGACGGCAACACGGGGACTCGCCGCTCCGAACTGGCGACCGCACTTCCTCGACTACCTCTACGTTGCGTACACCAACATCGTCGCCTTCAGCCCGACCGACACGATGCCGCTCACGGGACGCGCCAAAGCACTCATGGCGTTGCAGTCATTCATCTCGGTTGCCGTGCTGGTCGTCGTGCTTGCCAGGGTCATCAACATCCTGCCGAGCTGAGCCGCCGCGACGAGTCCCGCCACGCGACGATGTTCAGGTTCGCGTGGGTTTGGTGGGACTGCTCTGGTTGACAAATCTGCCGTCATCCCGGCGAGGTGATGACTACGGGCGGCCACAGCGCCACGGTGCTTCACAGGCCGCGATTGACGAGGAGGTCTCGATGCAATCCACGCAGCATCCGATCGTGGCGGGAGTGGACGAGTCGCACGGTGCACGCACCGCCTTGGACTGGGCAGCCGACGACGCCGAGCTGCGCGGCCAAGCGCTACGCGTCGTGTGCGTGTACCACGGCTCGGCAGAAGCCGAGCAACTCGCCGAACGGCTTGTCTCCGACGCGTTGGCTCATCTCGACGCGAACCACCCCGGCGTGGTGCGCGAGGGCACCGCGGTCGAAGGGGACGCGGCACACGTCCTGCTCGAGGAATCCAACGGCGCGCGGCTCGTCGCCGTCGGCCCGCGTCACCGCACCGGGCTCGGCTCCAGCGTGCTGGGTTCGGTCAGCGGCGCCGTTGCTGCGCGCAGCGCGTCGCCCGTTGTCGTGATGTGCGGGCCGGCGGGCATGCGGGAGGAGGGCGCCGCCGTCGTCGCGGGCGTCGACGGCACCGAGGCTTCGCAGGACGTTCTCGCATTCGCATTCGAGCATGCCGCGGTACATGGCGCGGCGCTGCGTGCGGTGCTGTGCTGGCAACCGGATCTGCTCGCAGAGATGTCGTGGCGCGCAGAGCCACCGCCTCCGGAGAGCGTCGACACATGGCTGGCCGATGGCCTCGTCGGATTACGCGAGAAGTATCCCGACGTTCGGGTGCACCCCGAGGTCCTGCGCGAACATCCGAAGTCGGGGCTGGTGAGCGCGTCCGCGGGGCAGTACCTGCTGGTTGTCGGCAATCGCCGGAAGCACGCACACGCCGGCAACCTGCTCGGCTCCGTCAGCCAACGCGTGCTGCACCATGCGACGTGCCCCGTCGCCGTGCTCCCGACGCACCGGGCGTGAGGTCGCCGAGCTAACGGGTTCATCCTCGCAGGACGAGGCCTGCTCGCCGCGGCGTCTTAGCGTGGTGAGACGGGACCGTAGTTCAGCTCGGGGCTCGGTCTTCTCGACCCGAGGAGGAATCGTGGTTCGTTTCCCGGCCGAGGCGGCGGCCTCTCAATCGAAGTCGCTGCCGGTCAATCCGCTCTTCGCTCGGCGCGGGGAGAATCTCGCGGTGCCGCGGTTCGCGCTGCCGGCTGACAGCATGCAGCCCGAGACGGCCTATCAGATCATCCATGACGAGGCGATGCTCGACGGGAATGCGCGTCAGAACCTGGCCACGTTCGTGACTACGTGGATGGAACCGTTCGCGGCGAAGCTGTACAGCGAGACCTTCGACAAGAACATGATCGACAAGGATGAATACCCACTGACGGCCGCGATCGAGGAGCGCTGCTGGCGCATGCTCGCCGATCTCTGGCACGCGCCGGACCCGCGAACCACGATCGGCACGTCGACCGTGGGCTCCTCGGAGGCGTGCATGCTCGGCGGGCTCGCGCTGAAGCGGCGTTGGCAACACGCCAGGAACGACGCGGGCCTACCTGCGGACCGGCCGAATCTGGTGATGAGCAGCGCGGTACAGGTGGTGTGGGAGAAGTTCGCCAACTACTGGGACGTCGAGCCTCGCTATGTGCCGGTCAGCGACACGCATCCGATCCTCGACGGCTACGGGATCGAGAACTACGTCGACGAGAACACCATCGGCGTGGTTGCGATCCTGGGGCAGACCTACACCGGGGCGTACGAGCCGGTGCAGGCGATCGCTGCGGCGCTGGACCAATTGCAGGCGAGGACGGGCCTGGACATCCCTATTCATGTCGACGGAGCATCCGGCGCTTTCGTCGCGCCGTTCCTGAGCCCTGATCTGGTGTGGGACTTCCGGTTGCCGCGGGTGCATTCGATCAGCACGTCCGGGCACAAGTACGGGCTGGTGTATCCCGGCATCGGCTGGGTGGTATGGCGTTCGGCCGACCTACTTCCCGACAGCCTCATCTTCCGGGTGTCGTATCTCGGGGGAGAAATGCCGACGCTTGCAATCAATTTCTCTCGGCCGGGAGCGCAAGTACTGCTGCAGTACTACAACTTCCTGCGGCTGGGCTTCGACGGATATCGACGCGTGCAACAGGTCAGCCAGGACGTCGCGCTGCATCTGTCAGGTGCCATCGCCAAGATGGGCCCGTTCGAGCTGCTCAGCGACGGCTCGGACCTGCCCGTGTTCGCATGGCGCCTGGGCCCGAACTGCAACGGCATGTGGGACCTGCACGATCTCAGCAACCAGCTCAGGGAGAAGGGTTGGCAGGTGCCCGCCTATCCGCTGCCTGACAACATGAGCGAGACCACCGTTCAACGCATCGTGGTCCGTAACGGTGTGTCGGTGGACATGGCCGACTACCTGCTGCAGAACATCCGCGACGCCGTCGCCTTGCTTGAACACCTGTCCAGCCCGATGCCACGCGAACACCGCACCGCCCGCTCCTATCACCACTGAGCCGACTGGCGCCGGTACGCCACCCGGATCACTGCCTGAGCGATCCGCGTGGCGTCTCGACGTGCTCGCCGAACCGTGCGGCTATCAGCGGGTAGAACCGGCTCGCAGCCGCCCAGCGTGCGCCTCTCGGTCGTCGCCAGCCTGGCGGTGTCGCGTCGCCATCAGCCTGTCGCGGAAACCGCGACGGTCCGATTGACGCGCGGCCGGAACCGGCTCGCGGGGCTGCGCCGTCGGCGCGGTCCGTGGCGCCGTGTCGGCCGCCGCCGCCCGCTTGGCCAGCCGCCGGTTTTCCGATGCCAGCGCGCGACGTTCGCCGCGAAGGCGCAGGTAGCGCGCGCTGCCGAGACGCATCATGCCCAATCCGAACAGTGCGATCGCGGTTAACGCCAATCCGGCGACCAGCAGCCACCGCAGGTCGACGTTCCACGACTCGTGGAACGCGTGGACGGTGACCGTGGCGGGATTCTGGACGATCAGCGCCGCGGCAATCACCACCGCAGCGGCGAAAAGTACGAATCCGACGATGATCATGGCCTGCCTCCTGCAGCCGAAATCTGGGCCCTGAGGGCCTGTGACCTGGGCGTACCCGGAATCGGCGTGAGGTATGCACGTGACCAGGACAAATCACCCGGCTAGCGCAGCTGTCGATCCGGGCGGCAGTCGTTCGTCGGGTGGGTGAGCGCGGCTCGCCGGCGGTCCTGCCGGGCAGGTCACGTGCTCCAGCGACCGAAGGAGATCGACCATGGCCCACCCCGTCGTTCATGCCGAGATTCGTTCCGCCGACCCCGACGCGACTCGTCAGTTCTTCGCCGACCTGTTCGGATGGAAGATCGCGTCCGAGGGTGCCTTCCCGGGCTATACGTTCATCGATACCGGATCCGACGGCGCCCCGTACGTCGCGATCAGCCCGCGGCAAAGTGCTGAAGACGAGGTCTTGTTCTTCGTCGCTGTCGATGATGTGGCCGCGACGCTGGCACGCGCCGAACAACTGGGCGGCAGAATCGTGCAGCCGGCGCAGCAGGTGCCGGGCACCAGCTTCGGGGTGTTCGCCGACGCGCAGGGTCACAAGGTCGGAATCGCCGCCAGCGGCTGAGGCATGGTCTGGCGGCTCGTGGCGTTAATACGGTGAAACTAGTAATCCGACGACGGAGCCTCATGACCGCCAGCCGCAATATCGCTATGGTCGCCCACGACAACAAAAAGGTTGAACTGCTGACGTGGGCCGACTACAACCGCCTCACGCTGAGCCAACATCAGCTCTACGCCACTGGAACGACCGGGGGGATGCTCGAGTACGAGTTGGGCCTGACCGTAACCAGCTTCCTGAGCGGACCAGTGGGCGGCGACCAGCAGATAGGCGCCAAGATCGCCGAAGGCGTAATCGACACTCTGATCTTCTTCTGGGACCCCCTCGAGCCGCAGCCACACGACCCGGACGTCAAGGCCCTGCTCCGCCTGGCCACCGTATGGAACATCCCGGTCGCCACAAATGTCGCCACCGCTGACCTGATCATCTCGTCCCCGCTGTTTCACAGCGACTACCGCGGTCAGCGCCCGGAGATCGCGTCTCGCGACCACACGGACGTCCTGCAAACCGGGTAGTGACCCGCAGCTCAGAGACGGGCCTTCACGGTCGGACGCTGAGCGTCGGCATGCGGGATGACGATGTCGTCGGCGCGCTGGCCGGCATCGGGGTACAGGGCCAGCACAATGGCCACGCCGACGGCCGCGCCGAGTACCTGCATGCCGATGAAGCTCGGAGCGGATGACGGGGCGATGCCGGCGAAGGTGTCGGTGAACCTCCGTCCGATCGTCACTGCCGGATTCGCGAAGGACGTGGAACTGGTGAACCAGTAGGCGGCGCCGATGTAGGCGCCGACGGCGGGCGCGGCGAGCGCCCCGCGGCGTGTACGGGCGAGGGCGAAGATCAGCGCGATCAGGCCGGCGGTCGAGACGAGTTCGCCGACCAGGTGCCCTCCGGTAACCCGGTGCTTGGTCCAGACGTGTTGGCCGGCATCGAACATGACGTTGGCCAGCACGGCGCCGCCGATGCCGCCGACGTCGTGATCACCATGGGCTGTCGGGACGCCTGCCCCG
>DATFRC010000096.1:0-17158 GCA_035263725.1 Jatrophihabitantaceae bacterium
CTCGGACTGGGCGCCTTGATAGCGAAATCCGAGCTGGCGTTCACGATCATCCGCTGGGCAGGCGCGGCCTACCTGGCGTACCTGGGGGTGTCGACGATCCGCGCTGCGTTGCGCCGACGGCACTCGGCTGCCGAGGAGCAGGACTCAGGCGAGACGGCGACCAGGAGGTGGCTGGCCTACCAGCAGGGGTTCCTGTCGAACATCACTAACCCCAAGGTGCTGACCCTTTACCTGTCGGTGCTCCCGCAGTTCCTGGCATCGGGGCATCCCACTGTCTCGGCGGCGCTGTTGCTGGCGTACACGCACGCCGTATTGGGCCTGCTGTGGCTGATCTTGCTGGTCGCCTTCCTGCACCGGATCCGGTCGTTCCTACAACGGCGCAGGGTGCGGCGCAGCCTGGACGGGGCGACCGGGGTAGCGATGATCGGGTTCGGCGCCCGCCTCGCCATCGAGAGCCACTAACGGCGATCGGCGAGTTCAGCGATCAACTCGTAGGAGCGCAGCCGGTCCTTGATGTCGTAGACCTGGTTGGTGAGCATCAGCTCGTCGGCGCCGGTGCGCGCGAGCAGGCCGCGTAGCTGCTCGCGGACTGTCGCAGGCGAGCCCAGCGCCTGGCCGACCCGGCGCTGCGTCACGAACTCCCACTCGATGTCGCTGAACTCGTACGCCGCCGCCTCCTCGACGCTGGGCAGCGCAATCGGCCGGCCCTGGCGTAACCGCAGGAACGACAACTGGCCGGGCCTGGCGAGCGCTTCGGCCCGCTCGTCGGTGTCGGCGCATATCGCGTTGACGGCGACCATGGTGTACGGCTGGTCCAGCCACTGCGACGAGCGGAACGAGCGCCGGTAGAGCTCCAGCGCCGGCTGCGTGTTCGCCGCCGCGAAGTGGTGCGCGAACGAAAACGGCAGCCCGAGCTGACCGGCCAGCTGCGCGCTGAACCCGCTCGATCCGAGCAGCCAGATCTCGGGCAGCTGTTCCGGGGTGGGCACCGCGGTCAGCCGAGCCGGGTCGCCGGCCAGCATGCGCACCAGCTCGGCGAACTCAGCGGGGAAGTTCTCGGCGGACAGCCCCTCGGGCGTGCGCCGCAGCGCAAGGGCGGTGCGCTGGTCCGTGCCGGGCGCGCGCCCGACCCCGAGGTCGATGCGGCCGGGATGAAGCGAAGCGAGCATCCCGAACTGCTCGGCAACGACGAGCGGAGCGTGGTTCGGCAGCATCACGCCGCCGGATCCGACCCTGATCGTGGACGTCGCCGCCGCCAGGTGCGCGATCAGGACCGCGGGTGACGAGCTGGCGATGGCCGGCATGTTGTGGTGCTCGGCCACCCATACCCGCCGGTAGCCCCACTGTTCGCCGTGCCGGGCGACCTCAGTCGTGTAGGCCAGCGCCTCAGCGGGCCGCCGTCCGGCCATGAGCGGGGCGAGTTCCAGAATCGAGAGTGGTACGTCGTTCACGTCAGACGGCAACCGCCGAGACTGCCGCGATCATCCCGCACGCCCGTCTCCCGGCCCGAACACGGCGAGCGCGTCGGCATCGGAGTTGCGAGCGTTCAGGTACTCGTCGGTCCACTCGTCGATGTCCGGGTAGTCGCACGTAGCCCTGATGGCAGCGCGCGCGGCCTCGACGTCGTAGCGCGTGCTGCGCACGGTGACCGCGCCGTCATCGAGCAGCACCCAGTCGGCGCCCAGACTGCCGTAGGACATGCCCACGCTGCCGGCGTTGACGACCAGCCGCCGGTCGACCAGCCGGACGAACGGCATGTGCGTATGACCGCAGACGACGGTGCCCACGTCCTCGGGTACATCGGCGAAGGCTTCCGCCCACCGTTCAAGGCGCGTGTCGACGAGCACGATCTCGTTATCGTCTCGGGGCGTGCCGTGGCAGAACAGGACCGGGCCGAACCCCTCGACATCGAGCGTGACCGGGTGCGGCAGCGAGTCGAGCAACGCAACGTGTTCGGGGCTGAGCTGGTCGGCGGCGTAGCGGGAGATCGCGAATGGGACGGTACGGCCTGGGTCGCGGGCGAGGTCGACCAGCTCGCGCTCGCAGTTGCCGCGCACCCAGACGACGCGCTCGCCCAGACTGGTCAGCCGATCGAGCACCTGCGCCGGCTGCGGCCCGGCGGCAATGTCGCCGGTGAGGACGATCCGCTCGCAGCCCTGGACGTCCGGCTCGGCGAGAACAGCGTCCAGTGCCGGTAGGACCCCGTGGATGTCGGAGAGCACAGCGACGGCCATGGGCCGAGTCAACCCCGATCGCGCAAGAACGGCTCGCCTGAGACGAGGAATTCTTGCGCGATTCGCTCAGAGCGAAGTGACGTCCGCCTGCTTGGCGCGCACCGCTTCGGCGGCCTCGCGAAGCGCGGCGAGCTCCGACTCGGTGAGGTCGCGTTCGACGACGCGGCGCACGCCCTCCGCCCCGATCTCGGCCTCGACGCCCAGGTACACGCCGCTGATGCCGTACGCGCCGTCGACCCACGCGCACACCGGGATGACCGCGCCGGAGTCCTCGATCACCGCACGCGCCATCCGGGCCACCGCTGCCGACGGCGCGAAGTAGGCCGATCCCGTCTTGAGAAGCCCCACCACTTCGGCGCCGCCGTTACGGGTGCGCGCGACCAGCTCGTCGATCTTGGATTGATCCATCACCTCGACGAGCGGCTTGCCGGAGACGCTGCAGGCGGACGGCACCGGCACCATCGTGTCGCCGTGCGAGCCGAGGGTCAGCGTGCGCACCGACGACACCGGCACCCCGAGCGTCATCGCGACGTTGTTCGTGAACCGTGCCGTGTCGAGCACCCCGGCCTGGCCGAACACCCGCTCCCTGGGGAAATGCGATGCCAGCTGGGTCAGCGCGGTCATCTCGTCCAGCGGATTCGACACGACGATGAGCACCGCGTTCGGCGAGTGCTTGGCGATGTTCTCAGCGACGCCACGCACGATCTTGGCGTTCACCTCGAGCAGGTCCATCCGGCTCATGCCCGGCTTGCGCGGCAGCCCGGCGGTAATGATCACGACGTCCGAGCCCGCAGTCGCGTCGTACCCGCCGCCGTCGTCGGTCGTCGTCACTCCGACGACCTCGGTCTCGAAGCCTTCGATGGGACGGGACTGGTTCAGATCGAGCGCGAGCCCGGCGGGGCGTCCCTCGATGATGTCGGTCAGCACGACAGTGTCGAAGACGTCGTACTCGGCGAGGCGCTGCGCAGTCGTGGAACCGTAGAAACCGGCTCCTACGACGGTGACCTTCCCGTGACGTTCAGGCATATCCGCGAGCCTAGCCCTGTGGCCTCGCTCACTGCGGCACGAGGATGCTGAACCCGAAGACCAGCAAGCCCAGCCCCAGATAGCACAGCACGTCGAACAGCCGGCCGCGCACAACGAGCAACCCTGCCTTGCCTGCAGGCAGCGTGGCGCGCAGCACCGAGGCGACGACCAGGCCGAATGCCATCACGGTGACCCCGCGCAGCCAGTGTCCCGACGCCACGAGCACGTACACGAAGCCGAACGCGACGATCAGCAGCACCGAGACGAACGGCGCCTCGTCGCGGATGTTGCGGCGCAGCCTGTCGAATTTCAACCCCGCTCGGCCGCCTCGACCACGTTGCGGAGCAGCATGGCGCGGGTCATCGGCCCGACTCCGCCCGGGTTGGGCGCCAAAAAGCCGGCCACCTCAGCAACATCAGGGGCCACGTCGCCGACCGGCATGCCGTCGACCCGGCTCACCCCGACGTCCAGAACGGCGGCGTCGGGCTTGATCATGTCGGCGGTGACCAGCCCTGGTGAGCCGGCGGCCGCCACCACGATGTCGCCCTGCCGGACGAGGCTCGCAAGGTCACGGGTACGTGTGTGGCATTGCGTGACCGTGGCGTTCTCGCTGCGCCGAGTCAGCATCAGCGCGAGCGGCCGGCCGACCGTAATGCCGCGGCCGATCACCACCGCGTGCGCGCCGGCGATCGGCACCTCGTACCGGCGCAGCAACTCGATGATGCCGGTCGGCGTGTTCGGCAGTGGCGCCGGCTTGCCCAGGACCAGCCAGCCGAGGTTGATCGGATGCAGGCCGTCGACGTCCTTGGCCGGATCCACTCGGCTCAGCAGCGCGTACTCATCCAGCCCGGTCGGCTGCTGGACGATGAAGCCGGTGCATGCCGGGTCGGCGTTCAGCTCGTCGACCGCAGCCTCTGCCTCGGCCTGCGTCGTGCCAACCGGTAGATCGCGGCGAATGCTGGCGATGCCGATCTCGGCGCTGTCGCGGTGCTTGGCGTTGACGTACCAACGATTGCCCGGATCGTCGCCGACGACGATCGTGCCCAGCCCGGGAACGACACCCTGTTCCGCCAGCGCGGCGACGCGGGCCTTGAGCTCGACCTTGATCGCGGCCAGGGTGGCTCGGCCGTCCAGAATCGTGGCGCTCACTCAGCTGCTCCTGTATGGGTCGCTCACGGCGCCATACTGCCAGCCAATCGCGTGGCGAACGGTGACGGGAGGTCAGTGCGCGAAGTGGCGGGTACCCGTGAAGTACATGGGGACGCCCGCTGCGGCCGCCGCAGCGATCGCCTGGTCGTCGCGGATCGAGCCACCCGGCTGCACCACGGCGCACACCCCCGCGTCGAGCAGCACCTGCAAGCCGTCAGGGAACGGGAAGTACGCGTCGGAGGCGGCCACGGAGCCGGTCGCCCGGTCGCCCGCTCGGGCTACCGCGAGCCGGCAGGAGTCGACCCGGTTGACCTGGCCCATCCCGATGCCGACCGTGGCTCGGTCGTGGGCCAGCAGGATCGCATTCGACTTGGCCGCACGCACTGCCCGCCATGCGAAAGCCAGATCGGCAAGCGTCACGTCGTCCGCAGGTGCTCCGGTCGCCAGCGTCCACGACTCGGGGTCGTCGCCCGGAGCGTCGATCCGGTCGGCCTTCTGGATCAGGATGCCTCCTGATATGGGTCTGAACTCGGCACCGGTCGCGCCGGCCGGCGCGGCCACGAGCAGCCGCAGGTTCTTGCGTCGAGCAAGCACGTCGAGCGCAGCGTCGTCGTAGGCCGGCGCAACGATCACCTCAGTGAAGATCTCCGCCACCTGCGTGGCCATCTCGAGGCTGACCGGGACGTTCGTGGCGATGACGCCGCCGTAAGCACTGACCGGATCGCATGCGTGTGCCTTACGGTGCGCCTCGGCTACGTCAGTACCGACGGCGATGCCGCACGGGTTGGCATGCTTGATGATCGCCACGCACGGCTCCGTGAAGTCGTACGCAGCACGCCGAGCGGCGTCGGCGTCGACGTAGTTGTTGTAGCTCATCTCCTTGCCGCCGAGCTGATCGGCCTGCGCGATGCCGGCGCCGTCCGGGCTCACGTACAACGCCGCCTGCTGGTGCGGATTCTCGCCGTAACGCAGCACGGCTGCACGTTCCCAGGACGCCCCGACCCACCCGGGAAAGCCCTCGGCCTCGGGCGCGACGACGTTGCCGAGATAGCTCGCCACGGCGATGTCGTACGTCGCGGTATGGCGGAACGCCGCCGCTGCCAGTCGCTCGCGCTCGGCCAGCTCGAAGCCGCCCCGCCCGACGGCGTCCAGCACGGCTGTATACATTGCCGGGTCGGTGACGACCGCGACGGAGCCGTGGTTCTTGGCACTCGCCCGAACCATCGCCGGACCACCGATGTCGATCTGCTCGATTGCTTCCGGGGGTCTGGCGCCACCGCGGACCGTATCGGCGAACGGGTACAGGTTCGACACGACAAGCTGGAACGTCTGGATGCCCAGGCTGTCCACTGTGGACAGATGTTCGGGATTCGTCTGATCGGCGAGTAGCCCCGCATGGATGTGCGGGTGCAGCGTCTTGACGCGTCCGCCGAGGATTTCAGGGAAGCCGGTGACGTCCTCGACCGGAGTCACCGGCACGCCGAGGTCGCGAATGTGCGCAGCCGTCGTGCCGGTCGACACGATCTCGACTCCCGCATCATGCAAGCCGCGGGCCAGCTCGTCCAAGCCGGACTTGTCGTAGACGCTGATCAGCGCACGCTCGATCTTGATGCGGCTCACGAAATGGTGACCTTCCTGCCCTGGATCGTCCAGCCCTGACGGGCCATCCGCCCGACGTACTCGACGAGCATCTCGCGCTCGGCGACCTTGATCCGCTCGTGCAACGTGGACTCGTCGTCGTCGTCGCGCACGGGCACCACACGCTGGGCGATGATCGGACCAGTGTCGATGCCGTCGTCCACCACGAACAGCGTGCAGCCGGTGATCTTGACGCCGTGCTCGAGCGCATCGCGCGCACCGTGCATGCCCGGGAACGACGGCAGCAACGCCGGGTGCGTATTGACGAATCGCCCGCCGAAGCGGCTCAGGAAGCGCTTGCCGACGAGCTTCATGAAGCCCGCCGAGATCACCAGGTTGGGCTCGTACCCGGCGACGGCTTCGGCCAGCGCGGCGTCCCAGTCATCGCGGTCGGCGTACTGCGAGGTGCGGCAGGTGAACGTCGCCACGCCGGCGCGCTCGGCGCGGGCCAGCGCCTCGATACCGGTGCGGTCGGCGCCGACTGCCACCACTCGGGCGCCGAACGACGCATCGGCGCTCGCATCGAGCAGCGCCTGAAGCGTGCTGCCGCCACCCGACGCGAGGACGACCAGTCGCGCCGCCACTAGACCGCCGTCGCGCTCGTCATGCTTACGACACTAGACGCCGGCCAGTTCCCGCTCGGCCGGCGCCGGTGCCGTCCGGTCCCGCCGCAGCCACCGCACTCCGAGGTACGCCAGCGCAACGGTGGCGATCTCGCCGGCGACAGCCAGTCCTGCCTGCCAAGGCGATGGACCGATGGTGGCAAGCCGACCGGTGCCGATTGCTCCTCCGCCGAGCCATGCCAGCAACGCCATGCCGCAGCCGGCGACGGCCACCGCAACGGCTACTCCGCGTGCGCCCTCCGCGTGGCCGGCCACCCGGGCGGCGACTAATCCGGCCGCGAGCAGCGAGATGACCATCCAGCCCAACACCACGGCGTTTGCGCCGTCACCGGTGGGCAGGGCAGCGAGGATCGGGAAGGCAGGCAGCACGCCGTGGCTGCTCGAGAACGCGGTGACGGCGGTGCCCGAACCCACCGCGAAACCGGGACCGGCGAGGTAGGCCGCGGCGGCCACCGCCGCGTTCGGCGCACACAAGATGCCGAGTACGAGCACGGGTAACCCCGACAGCCCACCGCCGATCTGACGGGACAGCCGCATCGCCTCGCCAGCGTGCATGACCAGCGAGCCCCCAACGAGCAGCGCACCCGCGCCGACGTAGACGGCAAGCCCGGCGCCGGCCCCGCGCGCGCCCGCCCGTACGTGCGCCGGGAGCGCCGGCCCGACCAGGGCCGCACCAGCCACACATCCGAACAGCAGGAATGCTGCAAGCGCCGTTGACGCCCCCCGCGCCGCGGTCGTGCCTAGACGAGACAGCGATACCAGCGCCAGGCACACGCCGGCGTAGCTCGCCGCCTGGACGAGGCCCGCACGCAGCAACGCACCGCGGCGGCGCTCTCCGAGCTGCTCGGCGACGCCGGCCAGGGTGGCCGCGGCGCGCCAGGCCAGCCCAGCGACGACGAACAAGCCAAGTAACGGCGCGAAGGTGGTGGGCACGCGATCCAGGACAATGCCCCCGTGCTGTACGGCCAGGAAGCCCAGCACCCCGGCGCGCACCGCCGACCAGGGGTGCCCCGATACGCCCGCGTCCGGCAGCCAGCACAGCACCGCAATGGCGGCGCCTAATGCCGCGCCCGTCAGCGCGGCCATGCCGCCCGTCCAGGCGGCGGCGCGGACCAGCGAGCGGCTCATCGCCTCCGGGACGGAGTAGCCGACCGCGTTAGCTGCCCGCGCCGTTCGAGGCGTGGTGCGGGCGCGTTGCGGCATGCCGTCCAGGCTCGCAAACCGGCGCGCGGTGACGCGCCAGGCTCGCCGACCGGACGGCTAGGGGCCTCAGCCCTGCCCGTACGGGTTGCTGGGCGGCTGCTGCGGATAGCCCTGCGGCTGCTGCTGCGTGGGCTGGCCGTACTGCGGCTGGACCGGCTGCCCGTATTGGGGCTGCGCGGGAGTCTGCGGATAAGGCTGCTGCTGTTGCTGCTGGTAGCCGCCCCACTGCTGCGTGCCCCACTGTTGTTGCGTGCTGGCCGCCGCAGGCGTGCCGGTCATGATCCTGCCCTCGGCCTGCAGCCACCCGGCAACGAACACCCCGACCTGGACGATTGCGGTGATCAGCATCAGGATCAGGCCGATCTTGATGGAGATGCCCTTCTCCTTGCCGACAAGCAGGCCGAACGTGACCAGCAGCGAGGCGACCGACGCCGACAAGGGGATCAGCGAGCCCTTCGCCTTCTTGTCGAGCAGCACGGTGGCCGCGATGGCACCGGCGAGCACCGACAGCCCGATGGCCGCGCCCGCCGCGCCCGCGAAGTTCGAGTAGCCCTTGGTGTCTCCGGTGCCGCTGACGGAGCCCTTGTACCAAGGGAGGAAGCCCCAGATGAATGCCAAAACGCCGAGCCCGGCCCCGATCAGGTCGAACAGCGGCAGTTGCTCCTCAGACCGCTGCTGCGGCTGGGGCGCTCCGTACCCGGTCATTGAGCCTCACTCCTTCTCAGGTGTGCCGGCACTGGCACGCCAGTGACGCGATCCGCGCCACCGTATCGGATGCGGGCTGGCGAGGCGACGGCGCTCCGCCGGTCCCCCACGTCCTGAGCAGTCAGGCTCGGCCCCTCTCCCAGGGGAGCGTGCCGCCGGTCTCACGCAACCGCAGGTACGAAAGCGCCGTGCCTGCCAGGATCACGATCAGGCTCAGGTAGTACCCGGCTCCCCGGCTGCTGTGGATGCCAGTGCCCGAGATGTCCCGAGAATCCACGAAACCGGCAATAATGACGGACAGCGCAGCCAGCGCGAACCCGGTCAGCACGACACTGCGCACGGTCGGTAGCTGCACCTGCGGCGCGAAGAGGTGCACCGCCAGCAGGGCCGCCGAAAACAGCGCGAGCAACGTCGAGAACCAGCCGAAGAAGCCGTCCCACGCGTTGAAGTCCCGCGACAGCGGGCCGAAGCTGTAGGAGTAGTAGGTCACGAACGAGAAGATGAACGCCAGCAATCCGGCGGCCAGGATGCCCCAGTCCATGGGATTGATCGACGCGGGCTCGAACCCGCTGCGTCCCGTGGGCGCCGGCCGGCCGGGGGTCGGCGCCGACCACTGCTGGGCAGGCTGCTCCGGCGGCACCGGCGGCACGCTCGCCGGTGGCGGGGGTGGCATCGGTGGCTGCGGGCCTGAGCCCTCCGGGGGTTCGGGCGGTACGGAGGTCATCGGTTACTCCCTTAGTTTGATCACTTTCGGCAATTGGGTGATCCGGGACAAGCTAGTGCTCTCGGCAAGGCGTTGAGAACGGCCTCACGAGCATCGGGGCGTGCGCGTCCCCCGGCTCAGTTGGCAAACGGGTTCTCTGCAGGAACGGCCCCCTGGTGTCTAGGCCAGCAGTTCACGCATGAGCCGCGCAGTCTCGCTCGGCGTCTTGCCGACCCTGACGCCGGCCGCTTCGAGTGCGACCTGCTTCGCCTGTGCCGTCCCCGACGAGCCCGACACGATCGCACCGGCGTGGCCCATCGTCTTCCCCTCCGGGGCGGTGAATCCCGCGACGTAGCCCACCACCGGCTTCGTCACGTGGGCGCTGATGTAGTCGGCGGCACGCTCCTCGGCGTCCCCCCCGATCTCGCCGATCATGACCATCGCCGCGGTGCCCGGGTCGGCCTCGAACGCCTCGATCGCGTCGATGTGTGTCGTGCCGATGATCGGGTCGCCGCCGATGCCGATCGCGGTGGAGAAGCCGATGTCGCGTAGCTCGTACATCATCTGGTACGTCAGCGTCCCGGACTTGGAAACGAGACCGATCGGTCCGGGCTTGGTGATGTCGGCGGGGATGATGCCCGCGTTCGACTTTCCGGGGCTGATCAGTCCCGGACAGTTCGGCCCGACGATCCGGGTCGGGCCGCCCCGCGCGTGCGCCCAGAATGCCGCCGTGTCATGTACCGGGATGCCCTCGGTGATGACGACGCAAAGCGGAATCGACGCATCGATCGCTTCGATGACGGCGTCCCTGGTGGATCGTGCCGGGACGAACACAACGCTTACGTCGGCACCCGTGTCGTAGATCGCCTCGCGCACGGTGCCGAACACGGGGATCGACCGCCCGTCGAAGTCGGCTTTCTCACCGGCCTTGCGCGGGTTGACGCCACCCACGATGTTCGTTCCGGATGCGAGCATGCGGGTCGTGTGCCGGGTGCCCTCCGCGCCGGTCATGCCTTGGACGATGACCTTCGAGTGCTCGTTCAGGAAGATGCTCATTTGCTCACTCCGCAGGCGTCGTTCGCGGTGCTCATTCACGCAGCTCCGGCCAGTTCGGCGGCGCGATCGGCCGCGTCGTCCATCGTGTCGACCTGCTCGACGCCGGGCAGCGCGGCGTCGGTAAGGATCCGCCTGCCCAGCTCGGCGTTGTTGCCGTCGAGCCGGACGACCAGCGGCTTGTCGACAGTGTCGCCGCGCTGCCGCAGCAGCTCGAACGCGGACACGATGCCGTTCGCCACTGCGTCGCAGGCGGTGATCCCGCCGAAGACGTTCACGAACACGGACCGGACGCTCGGGTCGGACAGGATGATCTCCAGGCCGTTGGCCATCACCTCGGCGGACGCGCCGCCGCCGATGTCGAGGAAGTTCGCCGGCTTGACCCCGCCGTGCCGCTCCCCCGCATACGCGACGACATCCAACGTCGACATCACCAGGCCGGCACCGTTGCCGATGATGCCCACCGAGCCGTCGAGCTTGACGTAGTTGAGGTGCTTCTCCTTGGCACGGCGTTCCAGCGGGTCGGTGGACTCGACGTCTACGTAGGAGGCGTTGTCCGGCTGGCGGAAGTTCGCGTTGTCGTCAAGGGTGACCTTGCCGTCGAGCGCCACTACCGAACCGTCGGCGAGCCGCGCCAGCGGATTGACCTCGACGAGCGTGGCGTCCGCACCGACGAAGGCCTGCCACAACGTGACGAGGATGTCGGCGACCTGCGGCGCAACGTCCGGCGCGAACCTCGCCGCCGCCGCGATCTCCTGGGCCTTGGCGAGGTCGACGCCCGCCAGCGCGTCCACGGGGACGCGGGCCAGCGCCTCGGGACGCTCGACCGCAAGTTGCTCGATCTCCATGCCGCCCTCGGCCGACGCCATGGCGAGGAACGTGCGGTTTGACCGGTCGAGCAGGAAGGACGCGTAGTACTCGGACTCGATTTGCGCACCCGGATCGACGAGCACCCGGTGCACGGTGTGGCCCTTGATGTCCATACCCAGAATCTGCCCGGCTAGCTCAGCAGCATCAGCGGGCGTCTTCGCGATCTTGACACCGCCGGCCTTGCCGCGTCCGCCGGTCTTCACCTGCGCTTTCACTACCGTGGTGCCGCCGAGCCGCTCGGCGACGGCGCGCGCCTCCTCGGGCGTCGTGGCCACGTTGCCCAATGCCGTCGGCACACCGTATTTGCGGAACAGTTGCTTGGCTTGGTACTCGAACAGGTCCACGGGCGATGACCCTAGTGCTCGGCTGGTTCGCGGGTGCCCACGTGTGAGCGCACCCACTCGACGATCTCCTCGATGGACGCGCCGGGCGTGAAGAGCTTGGCGACGCCCATCCGCTCGAGTTCCGGAATGTCGGCGTCCGGGATGATGCCGCCGCCGAAAACCACGACGTCCGTGACGCCTCGCTCCGCGAGCAACTCGAGTGTCCGCGCGAACAGCGTCATGTGCGCGCCGGACAGCACCGACAGTCCGACGGCGTCGGCGTCCTCTTGAATTACCGTCTGCACGATCTGCTCCGGCGTCTGGTGCAAGCCGGTGTAGATGACCTCCATGCCCGCGTCACGGAGGGCGCGTGCGATGACCTTGGCGCCGCGGTCGTGCCCGTCCAGGCCCGGTTTGGCGATGACGACCCGGATCCGATCAGCCATGGACGGTCCTCCTGTAGTGCTGCTCCCTGCCAGGTACCCTAATGCCCGCACCGCCCGGTAAGGGTCCGGTACGGGTGCGGACTGTGGCCTGAAGCGGCCCCCGAGGAGATTATGGCGACCACCGAGCTGACGCGGTCGCCGGCCGACAGCCCGTCATCCCGGTCTCGGGCATTGCTACGCCTGTCACTTCCGGCGGTGTTCACCGCCGGGGATGCACGCTCGATCGCGCTCACCTGGACCGCGTCTCGCGCCGCGATGCTCGTGGTGCTGGGACTTTTCGGCGGGCCGGTTACCGGCGACGTCCGCTACTACGCGCGCAGCCTGCACAGCATGTTCTACGGCGGCTCGCTGCGGCTGACGCTTCAGGAATATCCGGTGCCGGTGCTCGGGATCATGGTGCCGCAGTTCGTGACAGGCGCGTTTTCCACGGTGGCATTCGCGTTCCTGTTCGTCGCGTCGATGCTCGCGGTGGATGCGGTCTTCACCGCATTCCTGTGGCGGATGACCGGACGCCGGCTCTCGCCGGCTGTGGCGTTCTGGCTGCTGTTCCTGCCGGCGACGGGGGCACTGGCGTACTTCCGCTTCGACCTCGTGCCCGCCGTGCTCACCGGGGCTGCGGTGCTGGCGATGGTGCGCCGTCCCCGGTGGACCGGTGTGCTCACCGCGGTCGGCGTCGCGCTGAAGCTCTGGCCGGTCGTGATGCTGCCGGTCTTCTTGCTCCGCCGGACAGGACGGGCGACGGTGCTGACCGCATTCGCGATCACCACTGGCGTGCTCGCCGCGGTCAGCCTGGCCGTCGCCGGGTACGCCCGGCTGGTGTCGCCGATCAACTGGCAAGGGGCGCGCGGGCTTCAGATCGAGTCGGTGCCGGCGACACCCCTGATGCTCGCTCGTACCGTCCACCCGCACGGGGTCTGGGCGGTCCGCACCAGCACCTACAAGGCCACCGAAATCTTCGGCGCCGGTGTCCACGCGGCGGTGCTGGCGTCCGCCGTGTTGACGGCACTGGCCCTGCTCGCCCTGGCCTGGCTGTGGCTGCGCTGCCGGCGCGCGCCCGAGCTGACGACCCTCGGCTGGCTGATCCTTGCTGCGGCGGCGGTGCTTACCGTGACGAACAAGACGCTGAGCCCGCAGTACATTCTGTGGCTGGGCGGACCGGTCGCCGCGCTGTTCGTCCTCGCGCCGAGTGATCAGGGAGTGCGGCGCATCGCCCGGCTGCTGATCGTCGTGTCGGTGTTCACGCAGTTCGTCTATCCGATCTGGTACGGCCGGCTCGTCAACGTCGGCTGGGCCACCCCGCCGATGACGCTGCTGCTGACCGCGCGCAACGCGCTGCTCTGCTGGCTGGCATGGCTGGCGGGCGCCGAGGTCTGGCGGCGGACCCGGGTGGTGTCATGACCGCCACGCTTGCCGAACGCGCGACCACCTCCGTGCGGCAGCGTATGGATCGGGTGCGTGAGGCGCCGGGAGTCACAATCCTGACGCTGTGCTGCCTGGCCGCGTACCTGGTCCACGCGCTGTACGCCCAGTACAGGTACCGCACCACCGGCTACGACCTCGGCATCTTCGACCAGGCGATGCGTGCCTACGCGCATTTCCAGGCGCCGATGGTTCCCCTGAAGGGGCCGGGCTACAACGTCCTCGGCGACCACTTCCACCCGATCATCGCGATCATCGCGCCGCTCTACTGGATCTGGGACAGCCCGAACGTCCTCATAATCGTCCAGGCGGTGCTGACCGCCGCCACGGTCCCGGTCGTATACCGCTTCACCCGGCGGCGTACCGGGCCGCGGATGTCGCTCCTCATCACCGCCGCATTCGCACTGGGCTGGCCGATACAGGCGCTGATCGACTTCGACTTCCACGAGGTGGCGTTCGCCACGCCGCTGCTGGCGCTGGCGATTGATGCTCTGGACCGACGGGATGACCGCAAGCTGCTGCTCTGGTCGGTGCTGTTGCTGTTCGTGCGTGAAGACATGGGCATCGTCGTCGTGCTGCTCGCCGTGCTGCGTCTGCTGCAGCGGCGGCGCCCGTACTGGCGCGCGCTGGCGCTCGCCGCCGGCGGCCTCGTCGCGTACGTGCTCACCACGGCGCTGATCATCCCGCACTTCGCGCGTGGTCACGGCTTCGCGTACGGCGGACAGTTCGACGCGCTCGGCAAGAACCTCCCGGACGCACTGTGGAACGTCGTGGCGCACCCGTGGCATGCGGTGAAGCTGTTCTTCACCCCGTCGATCAAGTCCCAGACGCTGGCCTATCTCACGCTGCCTTTCGCGCTGCTGTTCCTGCGCTCGCCCTACGCGATCCTTGCCCTGCCGTTGATCGCCGAGCGGTTCTTCAACTCGCGATCCAACCTGTGGCAGCCGCACTTCCACTACAACGCCCTGCCGTGGCTGGTGCTCGCGATGGCCACCGTCGACGGCGCGGCCAAACTTGGCCTGTTCCGGCCGACGGTCGGGGCCCGCCGGGCGCGGATAGCATTCGCCGCGTGGCTGGTCGCGGTGCCGGTGCTGCTGCCGTTCTACCGGGTCACGAGCCACCCCTTCGCCTGGCAGCAGATGCGCAACACGCGGGGCATCGGCAGCCAGGCAGCGCTTTCTGCGGCGCGGGCCGTCGTCGCCCGCCTGCCGCACAACACCTGCATCGAGGCGGACAACAAGCTCGTGCCGCACCTGACCGCCCGCGACTACGTCACCCTGCCGCTCACGCAGCGGTGGACGGCGGACTTCCTCGCACTCGATCTGGGCTCGCCGGACATCGGCGGTAACCCCCCGTCGCCCAAGCCCGGCCCGATCCTGACCGAGGCGGAGCAGCACGGGTACACAGTGATCTTCCGCCAGGACAAGTTCGTGCTGCTGCAGTCGCCGAAATACATCGGCCCATCACGCGAATGCCACCCCCTGGGCAAGGGCAAGGCCGGCTGAGCACGTCCTAGAGCTTCACAGCTTCTCCAGGGCGGCGTAGCGCAGCACCAGCCACTTGACGCCGGCGCTGCCGAAATCGATCTGCGCCTGCGCCTGCTCGCCGCTGCCTCGTGTGTCGACGACGGTGCCCAGTCCCCACGCATCGTGGGTGACCCGATCCCCGGTTGCCAGCGCGAGGATGGCCCGATTCCCGGCGCCTCCGCGCAGGCCTGCGCTGCGCAGCCGCGACGCGGCGAGTTGCTCCTGCGCGGATCGGCTCGTCGTCGCCCGGTAGCCGTGGTCGCCGTACCGGCTCGGTCCGTCATCCCCGTAGCCGACGAACGGCTGCCGATCCACCGCGCCGCTCCACTCGACCAGCTCACCGGGCATCTCGTCCAGGAACCGGGACGGCAGGTTCCACTGCGGACGGCCCCACGCGCTGCGAGCCAGCGCCCGGGACACGTAGAGGCGCTCGCGGGCGCGGGTGATGCCGACGTAGGCGAGGCGTCGCTCCTCGGCGAGCTCGTCGGCGTCGGTCGTGCGCATGTGCGGGAACACGCCCTCCTCCAGGCCGGTCAGGAATACGACCGGGAACTCGAGCCCCTTGGCGGTGTGCAGCGTCATGAGCGTGACGACGCCACCGGAGGCATCCGGGACCGTGTCGGCGTCGGAGACGAGCGACACCTGCTCGAGGAACGCGTCGAGGCTGACCTCGGCCGCCGACTCCTCGAACTCGCGGGCGACGCTGACCAGCTCGCGGAGGTTCTCGACGCGGCCCTGGTCCTGCGGGTCCTTGCTCTGGTCGAGATCACGCAGGTAGCCGGTCTGATCGAGAACTGCTTCGAGGATCTCACTGGGCGTGCCGTCGACAGCCACGGCACGCAGGTCCGTCAGCAGGTCGAGGAAGGCATGGATCGCCTGCCACGACCTGGGATTCATGCCGGGTGCCGCGTCTGCCCGCTCGAGCGCTGCGGCGAACGTGATGCCTTCGTGCTGCGAAAGCGCGTCGACACAGGCCTGCGCGCGGTCGCCGATGCCGCGGCGCGGCGTGTTGAGGATGCGCCGCAGGCTCACCAGGTCGTCCGGGTTGGCGATCACCCGGAGGTAGGCCAGCGCGTCGCGCACCTCGCGCCGCTCGTAGAAGCGCACGCCACCGACGACCCGGTACGGCATCCCGACCCGGATGAACACTTCCTCGAAGACCCGCGACTGGGCGTTGGTCCGGTAGAAGACGGCAACGTCGGGCGGCCGGTACTTCTCGGCCTGCTGGGCCACCCAGGCGGCCTCGTCGTGCTCGTTCTCGGCGACGTAGCCCTCGATCGGGGCACCGGCGCCGGCGTCCGACCAGAGGTTCTTCGGCTTGCGGTCGGTGTTGCGGGCGATGACGGCGTTGGCGGCGTTGAGGATGGTCTGCGTGGAGCGGTAGTTCTGCTCGAGCAGGATCACCGTCGCGTTCGGGAAGTCGCGCTCGAACTCCAGGATGTTGCGGATGGTGGCGCCGCGGAAGGCGTAGATCGACTGGTCGGCGTCGCCCACGACGGCCAGCTCCGCGTCGCGGGCCAACTCGCGGACCAGCACGTACTGCGCATGGTTGGTGTCCTGGTACTCGTCAACCAGGACGTGCTTGAACCGTTCGCGGTATCGCTCGGCGACGTCGCGGTGCTCCTGGAGCAGCTCGACCGTCCGCATGATCAAGTCGTCGAAATCGAGAGCGTGTGCCTCCTGTAGCCGTGCCTGGTAGCGCGTGTACGCCTCGGCCAGCACCTTCTCGTGTGCGCTGCTGGCCTTGTCCGCCCAGGCGCTCGGGGTGACCAGCTCGTTCTTGAGGTTGCTGACCTGAGCGGTGAGCGACTTCGGCGGGTAACGCTTGATGTCCAGGTCGAGCTCGCGGGCGATCAGCGCCATCAGCCGGGTGGAGTCGTCGGCGTCATAGATCGAGAACGACGACCGCAGGCCGAGCGCCTTGCCGTCCGCACGCAGAATCCGTACGCACATGGAGTGGAACGTGCTCACCCACATCGACCGGGCTCGTGCCCCGACGAGTGCCGCGACCCGTTCCTTCATCTCGCCGGCGGCCTTGTTGGTGAACGTGATCGCGAGGACCTGGCCCGGGCGGACGTTGCGCTCGGCGAGCAGGTACGCAACCCGATGCGTGAGCACCCGGGTCTTGCCGGACCCGGCGCCGGCCACGATGAGCAGCGGGCTGCCCTGGTGGACTACGGCCTTGCGTTGCTGCGGGTTCAGCCCCTTCAGCAGGGTGTCGACGTCAGCGCTCATGTTGC
>DATFRC010000097.1:0-4614 GCA_035263725.1 Jatrophihabitantaceae bacterium
GGCCTGCTCACCGACGTAGCGATCACCCGAAACGGCAGGCCGAATCGCACCACGCCGGCGACCAACCCGGCCTGGGTGCCACCTGATCCGGTGGCCATGACCACGGTCGCCGGCTGGTCACGGAATTGCCCGGCAAGCTCGCGCGCGGCGTAGGCGCTGCCCAGCGCACCCACTGGCGTCGCGCCGCCTCGGGGCAGCGGGTAGGCGGCGCCCCCCAGCCCGGCCGCGTACGCGAGCACGGCAGCGTCCAGATCGTCGCGGCTGAGCGTCGGATCGAAGCACAGTCGCGCTCCGGCGGCGCTTGCGAGCCGCACCGGGTACGGAGCCGGGGTGGGTCGGTCGCCGGCGTACAGCACGTGGCAATCGAGCCCGGCCGACCGCGCCGCCAGCGCTGCGACCGCGCAGAAGTTCGAGGACGGGCTGCCGGTGGCCACGACGACGGTGGCACCCGATTCCTGCGCGTCGCCGATGAGGAACTCGAGTGGGCGCGCCTTCGTGCCGGCGGTTGCGAATCCGGTGAGGTCGTCGCGCTTGATCCAGATCGGCGCGGCGTCCAGCACACGTTCGAGCCGGTGCGCGCGAGCGAGCGGCGTCGGCAGCGCCGCGAGCGGGAACCGGGGAAACGTCACGGCCACGTCGTGGGCTCGGCGCGGCGCGCTTCGCGGGCCCGTCGCACGACGGTGTCCGTCATCGCCGCGGCGGCGTCGATCGGCCAGCCGGCGGTCCACTCCCGGACCTCGCCCTCGGTCGCCGCGCCGGCCGCCACCACAGCCGCACCGACGTCGCGGGCGCCGTCCGCGATGATCAGCTCGTGCAGCAACTGCTGCGCGCGGTGTTTGCCCAGCCGCTGCGACAATCCGGCCAGCACCCGCTCGGACGTCGGCAGATCACCGAAGCGGTGCAGATTGGCGAGCATCGCCGCCGGGTCGACGACCAGACCGGCAACCAGCCCGCGCGCGGTCTGCAGTGCGACGGCGGTGAGCAGGCACACCTCGGGAAGCGCCACCCACTCCGCCTTCCAGGCCCGCCCGTCGCGTTCGTGCACACCGACTGTGCCCTCGACCAGCACCCCGGCGTGTGCGCGGACGAGGCGGGCGAGCGTGTCCAAGTGCTCGCTCGCCTCGGGATTTCGCTTGTGGGGCATGGTGATACTGCCGACCACCTCGGCAGTCGTCGGTTCGCGTAGCTCGCCGATCTCCGGACGCGAGAGCTCGAACACCTCGGTGCCGATCCGCGCAAGGGTCCCGCTCACGAGCGCCAGCACCGTGCCGAACTCGGCTATGCGGTCGCGAGCCGTGAGCCAGGAGATGCCCGGATCGGCCAGCCCGAGTTCCGCGCAGAACTCCTGGCGCAGCCGCAGCCCGTCCGGATCGAAGAAGCCGAGCACGCCGACGGCACCGGCGAGTTGGCCGACCAGCCACCGGGGACGCGCCTCGGCCAGCCGATCCAGATGACGGCGAACCTCGTCCGCCCAGGAGGCGACCTTGAAACCGAAGCTGACCGGCGCCCCGGGCTGACCGTGCGTGCGGCCGAGCATCGGGGTGCTGCGATGCCGCTCAGCCAGGTCGAGCAGCGACTCTTCGATCGCTTGCAGGTCGGTCCACACGAGCCCACCGACCCGTCGCATCACCAGCGCGAACCAGGTGTCGGTGACGTCCTGAACGGTCGCACCGAGATAGACGTGTTCGCGCGCCGGCTCGGGCAGCACCCGCTGCAGTTCGCGGATCAGGCCGAGCGTGGAGTGTGCGGTCAGGCGCGTCTGCTCGGCGACGTAATCGAGATCGAGACGCGTCGCATCGGCGTGCTTGGCGATCAGCTCGGCCGACTCGGCCGGGATGATGCCGAGCCGGGCCTGCGCCGCCGCCAGCGCGGTGAGGATGTCGAGCCAGTCCTGCAGCCGGGCCGTCTCGTCGAAGAGCGCCGTCAGCTCGGGCGTCCCCCACAGGTGGGCATACTGCCGGGAGTCGGTCAGGCGGGCGCCCATGCCGGCTCCCATGCTTGCGCGAGGGCCGCCAGCGCCGCGCTGATCTGTTCCAATGAGGCGCCCCACGGCACGATCGCCTGACCCGCCTCGACGACGATGTCCTGCTCGAGCAGGCAGCATTTCGTCAGCAGCGGACCGGCGATCGCCGGCCGAGCGCGCGGGCAGATGTCGATCTGGTCGGCCCGCTTGCCGTAGAACCACTCGTGGATCTGCTGCGAGCGCTCACAGCCGACGAGTGTCCACGGTTGGTGCGGCGGCCGCTCGTCGAGGTAGCTGGTCTGCGCGCCGGGCAGGTCGAATCCACTGCCCCGGCACGGCACCAGATACCGATCGGACGGACGACGAGCCGCCAGGTCGGCGAGGCGGATGACATCGGCTACCAGTTCCATCGGCGGAAGGTTCTCGACCACGTCGAGCACGCGCTGGGCCTGATCGAGCAGCTTCGGCGGCTGCGGCGGAGCGACCTCGCGGACCATGACCCGTATCGGCGCCGGTGCCACAATGAAGTTGACGTGCTCATAGCGTCCCTGCACCACAGCGGCCCGGTTACCCGGGACGCGTGAGATCGCGGCAGCGGCCAGCGCCGACGGCACGCCGGTGTCGACGTCCGGACAGTGCAGATACGCGCAGTCCTCGGCGGCCGCGAGCAGTTCGACGTCGGTGATCGTGGCGAACAACGACTCGGCGTCCTGCTTGCGCACCCGGATGATCGCCGTGTCGTCCCCGTTTCGAACCACGATGAATCTCGTGCGCCGGTACGCCTCGCGGCCGAGGAAGTGCCCACGCAGCGAAGCCTCGTCGAGCATTGCGTCGACATGCGCCACCGCGACGCCCCGGTACTTGCCGGGCACCAGGTTGCGCTGCGGGGAATCGCTCAGGCCGGCAGCCATTGACGGCTCAGCTCGAAGGTGTCGGCCCGCAGCCCGCGGCGCAGGGTTTCGAGGGCGAGCGCGTCGGCCATGGCGATGTTCGCGAGATTCACGTCCGGGCCGTACTCGTGGATGAACCAGCTCTGCTGCACCTTGCGCGGGGCCTCGAACAGGACGCGCTCGAGCCCGCCGCCCCGCACAACGGCCGCCACGATGTCGTCCCGGACACCCCCGTCGGGGCTGTACAGCCCGACACTGCCGCTCTCGCGGCCCTCGGCGATGACCCAGCGCGCGCCCGCGTCGAGGTCGGCGGCGACCTCGTTCGTCCATTGCTGCGGCGACAGGTTGTCGTGCGGATCCTTGCGGCCGACCTCGGAGAGCACCACGAACGATCGCTCGGCCGCCCGGATCAGCTCGCCCTTCTCCGCGATCGTCATCGCGGCGATCCCGCGCGACACTTCGACGGCGCCGAACCCGACCTCGCGCGCCCAGGCAAGGCAATCGGCCGCCTTGCCCTGCGCCCAGGCAATCTCGAGCAGCGTGCCGCCGATGCAGGCCAGGACGTCGTTAAGAGCGAGCAAGTCGAGCTTCGCCGGTAGCGCACGATCGAGATACGCGGTTCCCCACCCGAACTTCCATACGTCGATGTATGGTTCGGCCGCCGCCAGCGTTCCCTCGGTGTGTACCGCACTAGCTCCGTTATCCAGCACATGGGTCAGCCCGGCCGCCCGGGGTTTGTCCTGGCGGGCCGGCAGATCCAGAAAGTCGGGACGCCCCACGTGGCCTATGCTAAATGCCTTGTTCACTTTCCGACAAGGAGCGCACCGTGGCTGGTCCTGCGGTCTCGTCGGACGATCTCGACGGCCTGGCCGGCGCATTGCGGACGAGCCCGGCACTGCGCGCGAAGGGCGGGATCGAGCTCATCAGCGAGATATTTGGCGCGGGCAGCTGGGTGTACGGGCCGGGTGACGACGGCGCGGTCGTCGATACCGACGGGGACGGCACCCAGGTCATCGCCTGCGGCGAGGCACTGCTGCCGGCGTTTGTGGCGGCCGACCCGTACGGCGCCGGACTCGCCGCGGTGCTCACCAACGTCAACGACCTCGCGGCAATGGGCGCTACTCCGCTCGGCATCGTCGACACGATCGTCGCCGACGACGCCACCGCGCGTGAGGCACTTCGCGGCATGCACGAAGGCTGCCGCATCTACAACGTGCCTCTGGTCGGTGGGCACCTCACCCGACACGACGGCGCTCCCGCGCTGTCGGCGTTCGGCGTGGGGCGGGCGCGGCGCGTGCTTTCGGCAACGCACGTCGCCCCCGGTCAGGCACTGATCGTCGCGTGCTGCACGCAGGGCGCGATGCGCAGTGACTTCCCGTTCTTCGCCTCCTTCGCCGAACGCGGCGACGAATTGGGCGCGGATGTGCGTGTGCTCGCCGCGGTTGCCGAGTCCGAGACGTGCGTCGCCGCCAAGGACGTCAGCATGGCCGGCCTGGTCGGGTCGCTGGCCATGCTGCTCGAGTGGAGTCGCGCCGGCGTCACGCTCGACCTCGACGCCGTCCCGCGCCCACCCGACGTCGCGATGGACGCCTGGCTCGCCTGCTTCCCGGCCTTCGCATTCCTGCTCTGCGCGCCGTCGGGCCGTGCGGCCGAGTGCCTGCGTGCCTTCACCGACCGGGGGCTCGCCGCTGCGGTCGTCGGCGAGATCGACAATTCCGGGGTGCTGGCAATCCAGCAAGGTTCCCGCCGCGCAGAGGTTCT
>DATFRC010000098.1:0-2266 GCA_035263725.1 Jatrophihabitantaceae bacterium
TGCGTTCCAGGATCTGACGCGAGCGCGGGAACGTCGATTCGGTGTGGGGGTAATCGGAGCCCCACATGAGCTGATCGACGCCAATAAGGGCGCGGTCGCGGATGCCGAGGCCGTCCTCCTGGAAGCTGAGGAAGACGTTCCGTCGGAAGAAGTCGCTCGGGAGCGTGTCGGTCTTGAAGCGGTACCAACCGTCGCGTCGCGCGCGTTGCGTGTACGTGTAGTCGAGCCGGTCGAGGAAGTGTGGCGCCCAGGACACCTCGTGCTCGGCGGAGCCGACGCGGAGTCGTGGATGGCGCTCGAAGACGCCGGTGAAGATCAGGTGGCCTAGCGAGACCCGCACCCAATGATCAGCGTTGGCCAGAAGCGATGCGCGGACGGCCCGGATGCCTTCCCATGCCGTACCCGGCGTCGGCCGCTGCGTGTCGATGTGCAGGCTCAGCGGCGCGTCCACGTCCTCAGCAGCTGCCCAGAGGGGCTCGTACTCCGGCCGATCGTACGACCGCTCCTCGGGCGGGTAGACCGTGATCATTGCGCCAGCGAGTCCGGCCTTCCGCGTTCGCACCAGCTCCGCGATCGCTGACGGCACGTCGTCCACGTTGATCAGCGCGATCCCTTTCAGCCGGCTCGTGTCGGTCCGGCAGAATTCCACGAGCCAGTCGTTGTAAGCGCGGAAGATGGCAGTGAGCAATTCGCCGTCGGGGACACGGAAGAGCTGCAGCCCTTCCGTCGGATAGATGACCGCGCCGTGCACGCCGTCCAGCTCGTTGTCGCGGAGGAATTCAACGGGAAGGTACGCGCCGGGACGGACCTCGCGAAACCGGGCGGCCGGGCGCAGCGCGTCCTGGCTCTCGAAGCGCTTGCCTGCCTGGGCGCCGCCCTGGAACGAGTTGGTCCGGACGCCGTCCACGAACCACCAGTCGGCATCGTCCTCCTCGACGACGCGTGGCGCACGGTCGCGGTACCGGCGATCCAGCCGCTCCGCCCACAGGTTGGGCGGCTCGACGATGTGCGAGTCGGACGAGATCAACGGCCAGTGGAACATGTCGCCTCCCATCGCGCTCAGGCCGCGCCGCCCTCGCCGAGACGCACGGATTTCAGGATTTCGCGCACGCGCTCCCGCAGCGCGACCGGATCGAGCGGCGAGGCGCCGTTCGCCATGATGGCGTCGTAGACCTGCTCCTTGAGGAAGTTGCGGTACGAACCTGAGTAGGCCGCGAGCTCGGCGGCGACCGCGTCCTGTACGCCGGGCGGCAGGCGCCGCTCGTAGTCCTCGCGCTCGCGTCCGAAGCTGAACTCAGGCGCCGGGGCGGCCCGGGCGCTCCGTCGCCGCCGGGTCGCGTCCAGATCGACGCGGGCGGCGTCGATGACGACGCCGTAACGCACGGCGGCCTCGGCCGCGGCAAAAAGACCATTTGCCACGTCCCGCCGTACTAGCTCGGGGTCACGCTGGAACGGGTCGCCGTAGCCGCCGCCGCCCGGCGAGACTATGCGGATGGTCTCTCCCGGGCCCACCTTGAGCACGTCGATCTTTCCTGCAGACCGTTCCTCGGTCGTCCCCGGGCTCAGGACGGTCGCCCCGAGCGTGCCCGGCTCGCCCCCCTTCCGTCCCCAGGGGCGGATGTGCATCCGCTCCATGCCGCGGGCGGTGATGATGGTGTTCGGCGCGTTGACCTGGAACTCGAACACCACGCCGGCGCCGCCGCGGTACTGGCCCGCCGCTGTCTCGTCGGTGAGCATGTAACGCTGCACCACCACCGGGGCTTCCAGCTCGATGCTCTCAGTCGGCACGTTGCGAAGCGAGCCGGCCGAGAAGTTCACGCCGTCGATGCCGTCCTTCGTCGGGCGCGCGCCGCAGCCGCCCTGCATGGGCTGCAGGACGTTCACTCGATACTGGCCGGTCTCGGGATCCAGGTGCGACAGCAGCACGATCGCGACCTGCCCGGCACCGGCAGCCGGGATCTGTCGCGGCACGGCCTGCGAGAGCGCGCCGAGCACCGAGTCCGACACGCGGTAGCCGACGGCGTGGCGGGCGCCCGTCGCGACGAAAGGCAGCGGGTTGAGGAGCGATCCCTTCGGGACGCTCACCCTCACCGGGCGCAGGATGCCGCGGTTCAGGGGCAGGCTACGGTCGGTGGTTCTCAGGTAGTTGACGATGCCCAGGACCAGCCATTGGTTGGGCTTGTCGTACGTCGGCATGTTCAGCGCGGCCCGGATCTGTGGATCGGTCCCGGTGAAGTCGAGGTGGATGTCGCTGCCGGACACGTCA